>JANNVO010000064.1:0-23044 GCA_031414475.1 Rickettsiales bacterium | reverse complement strand
CGTTTCTTGAGTATTTTGAACATTTTTTTTCTTGGTGTATTTTTCTACCTTTATGTCTTTTTTATGGTAAGTTAGGTAATCAGTATAACCACCATAAAGATCAATAATTTCTTCACCAGTAAAGATTAATGTTCTTGTAACTAAACGCTCAAGGAAATCTCTATCATGGCTAACTATAATTAGCGTTCCAGTATAATCTGCCAAAATTTCAAGCAACATTTCAAGAGAATCCATATCCAAATCATTTGTCGGCTCATCAAGTATCAAAAAATTGCCTGGACTTATCAAAGCCTTTGCCAAAAGTAGTCTATTGGCTTCTCCACCTGAAAGTGTAGATACTTTATCCTCAAGAATCTTAGGGTCGAACATAAATTTCTTTAAATAACCAGCTACGTGCATAGTTCGGTCTTTAAGAAATATTTGATCTCCACCAGTTGGACATAAGGTCTGTTTCAAACTATGAGTTGGATTGAGTTCTGACCTATATTGATCAAAATAAGTAATCTCAAGGTTGGTCCCATGCTTAACTTTGCCAAGCTCTGGCTCTATATCCTTGATAAGTATTTTAATAAACGTTGATTTACCAATACCATTTGGACCAATTACGCCTATTTTTTCACCTTTTTTAACTTTAAAAGTAAAATTATCAAACAGCTTTTTACCAGGAAAATTGTAAGAAATATTCTCAGCTTCGATAATAAATTTAGTTTTTTGCATTTCTTCAGCAAGCTCTATCTGAAGTCTAGCTTTCGCGCTTTTTAAATGAGATTGATGTGCTTTATATGATTCTCTTAAACTATGTAAGTTGGCAAGCCTTTTTTGATTTCGCTTTCTCCTTGCAGTAACACCAGTATTAAGCCAGCCCTTCTCTACTTCAAGCTTTCTATTCATCTTACGCAAAGCTGATTCTTCGGCTTCAATGATTTCTTCTCGCCACTGGTCGTAGTACTTAAAACCCTTAGAAGACTTACGCAATATGCCCCGATCAATCCACCAAATTTTATTACTTATGTTCTCCTGAAAGGTACGATCATGACTTATACAAATTACAGCCCCATTATAGTTATTTATATAATCTTCCAACCACTCGATCGCTAAAATATCAAGATGATTTGTCGGCTCGTCGAGCAATAAAATATCAGGGCTATTGATAAGGGCTTTAGCTAAGCAAACCCTTCTAATCTGGCCGCCCGAACAATTTTCTAGCTCAGAATTTCCATCAATTTGAAGTTGTTTTAAAATAATATCAGCTTGATATTTATTACCATCATGGTCATCCTTAAACGATGATAATACAAAATCATAAATCTTGCCTTTTGGTAGCAATTTCATATCTTGCTTTAAATAGCCAATTTTAATTGCTGGATCTTGAAATAACTCTCCCGTATCAAGCTCATATTCGCTATCAATAACTTTCATCAAGCTCGATTTGCCACAACCATTTCGACCGACTAAGCAAATTCGGTCACCTCTTGAGACATAAAGTTCAAGCTCTGATAAGATTTTTTTATCAGCAAAACTCAGGTTGCCTTCTTTAATATAAAAAATTGGTACCATCTTTGGTTATTTGGTATAAAAATTGTTTTGTAGGGGATATAATAAACCAAAATTCCTTGAAAACTATATTTATTTAAACTGCTTTATGCCAAAACAAATTCAGACGTTTCAACAAAGACAAACTCTGACGATGACAACAACAATGCATCAGAGTCTATCTATTTTGCAAATGTCTAATGTGGAGCTAACTGAATTTGCTGCCGGGGAGCTTGGTAAAAATCCTTTCATAGAGGATGGAAATATTACCGTAGAGGGACATGGAAAGAATCAAAATAAAGATAAAACCCCTCAGCCATACCAATCTAATCACAGTGGATCAGGAAGTAGTTATTCAAGTCAGGATTTCCTATCAAATATTGCTAGTGAAAAATCTTTGAAGGAGCATGTAACCGAGCAGATTAATCTATCTTTCGATGACCCAAAAGAAAAACTAATTGCATATTTTCTTCTCGACTCCCTTCATGGTAGTGGATATCTTGGAATTACTGTTCCAGAAGCAGCCAAAATCCTCAAATGTGACGAAAAACTGGTCTTAAGCGTTTTACAGGAACTACAAACTTTTGATCCACCAGGAATTTTTGCCAGAGACTTACGCGAGTGTTTGTTGATTCAGCTTAAAGATCAAGATAATGTTGACCATTCACTGCTTACTATGGTGAAAAATATCGATTTAATCGCCAGTGGCAATCTCAAGAAACTATCCAAACTTTGTGATGTTAACATTGGTAATATTGGCAACATGATTAAGCAAATCAAGCTGCTGAATCCCAAGCCTGCAAACGGTTTTTATATAGAACAAACTAGCTATAAGATTCCAGACGTAATCTTAACTTTTGACGAAAGAGGCCTTGCAAAGCTTGAAACAAATGCTGAATCAATGCCTAAGCTTCGCGTGAATAATGACTATTATGCAATTGTAAAAGACAGCGTTAGCAACAAAGAAGAAAAAGAATTTGCTCGAGCAGAAATTGAAGCCGCCAATACAATTGTCAAAAGTATAGAACAACGAAGTAATACTATCTTGCGCGTGGCAGGATCAATAGTTGAAGAACAAATTGATTTCTTCACTCGTGGAGTTATGTATCTCAAACCAATGACTCTTAATAACATAGCATCCTTAACTGGTTTTAATGAAAGCACTATCAGCCGCTCTACTGCTAATAAATACATTTCGACTCCTAGTGGAATTTATGAACTAAAATATTTCTTCTCATCAAGCTTAGGTACTATGAGAACCTCTGGCGATAATATTTCAAGCACAAAAGCTAAGGAAATTATTAAGCAACTCATTATGAGCGAGGATTCAGATCATATTCTTTCTGATGATGATATATCAAATGAACTTTCCAAGTTTAATATCAGCATTGCAAGACGTACTGTAGCTAAATATAGAGAAGCTATAGGTATCCCAACCTCATCTACTCGCAAAAAAACCAGATCCATATCTGGTGGGTGATATAGTAAACCCCATTGAATTAAGGCATTGCCCCACAACTAATAATATAAGTCATCCTGAACTTGATTCAGGATCTTCTTCTATCTCATGAGATCCTGAATCAAGTTCAGGATGACCCTTTTACAAAGATGCCTCGTACCTTTCTCTTGGTGATCTCATATTTTATTTTCACTCAACACAATATCTGTCCCTATGCAAAAAAACATACTTGCCTTAATCCCATTTCACACTACTCATTTTACTTATGAACAAGACCCAGCCACAGCATTAATTAACTATATATAGTATGTCAAGCAAAAAAACATACTATATCTATAAATTTACTATTGAAGTAAAGGTTCAAGCGAACTATCATTAGCTTCCAGAAGCATACGAATTAA
This sequence comes from Rickettsiales bacterium, assembly GCA_031414475.1. Classification (GTDB taxonomy): domain Bacteria; phylum Pseudomonadota; class Alphaproteobacteria; order Rickettsiales; family Rickettsiaceae; genus Megaera_A. The sequence goes on along the minus strand of JANNVO010000064.1, from coordinate 19,651 downwards.
CATGACTGGCGAGGAAACAAAAAACATGTCTAATGCTAAAAAAACTAAGTACACAGTCAAAATTGATAAAAGTAGAAATGATTTACTTACTGACTTTGGCAAAGCAGTACTAAAAGATAGATATCTACTAAAAAACGAGGATAACCAAGATTTATTTGCTCGAGTTGCTTCGTATTACGGCAATAGCGAAGAACATGCACACAGAATGTATGACTATATAAGCAAGCTTTGGTTTATGCCAGCTACACCAATATTAAGCAACGGTGGTACGGATCGCGGATTACCTATTTCATGTTTCTTAAATGAAACTGGTGATAGTTTAGAAAGTATAGTTAGCTTATGGAATGAGAATGTCTGGTTGGCGGCGCGTGGTGGTGGAATAGGTAGCTATTGGGGCAACGTACGTTCGATTAATGAGACCGTTCATGGCAATGGAAAAACCTCAGGGATCATACCTTTTTTAAAAGTACAAGATTCAATGACACTTGCTATATCTCAAGGATCACTCCGACGTGGAAGTTCTGCAGTATACCTACCAATTGACCATCCAGAAATTGAAGAATTTATAGATTTAAGACGCCCTACTGGTGGTGACGTAAACAGAAGAGCTCTTAATATTCATCACGGCGTGGTAATACCTGACGCATTCATGATTGCTGTAGAAAATAATGAAAAGTGGGAATTAATTAGCCCGCTGACAAAGAAAGCTATAGGGTCAGTGAGTGCAAGAGACTTATGGACTAAATTACTTACCACTAGAATTGAAACGGGCGAGCCATATCTATTATTTATTGACACGGTAAACAGACATATACCAGAGCATCATAAAAAACTAGGTTTGAAGGTTAAAACTTCGAACCTATGCTCTGAAATCACCTTGCCAACTGGTATAGACCACCTTGGCAAAGAAAGGACAGCAGTATGCTGTTTATCATCTGTGAACCTTGAATACTACCAAGATTGGCAAAATAATAGTAATTTTATTCCTGATGTAATGAGCTTTTTGGATAATGTTCTACAAGATTTTATCGATATGGCACCAGAAACTATGTCTAGAGCAAAATACGCGGCCACAAGGGAGCGTAGCATTGGACTTGGTGTAATGGGATTCCATTCATTCCTTCAAGCACAGAATGTACCAATTGAATCTGTAATGTCTAAAGTATGGAACAATAAAATATTTGAACATATAAGTAAAGAAGCTGACAAAGCATCAATAATGCTTGCAGAAGAACGTGGAGCTTGCCCTGATGCGGCTGAAGTTGGAGTAAAAGAAAGATTTAGTAACAAAACCTCAATCGCACCCACGGCTTCAATTTCAATTATTTGTGGTAATTCGTCTCCTGGAATTGAACCATTTGCAGCTAACAGCTTTACCCAAAAGACACTCTCTGGTTCTTTTACAGTAAAAAATAAAAACCTAGTCAAGTTACTGGAGAAAAAAGGTTTCAATACTGATCAAGTTTGGTCGTCAATTTCAACTCACGAAGGTTCCGTACAGCATTTAAGCTTTTTAAGTGACCATGAAAAAGATATATTTAAAACTGCTTATGAGATAGATCAGAACTGGCTAATTGAACTTGCTGCAGATCGCACTCCTCATATCTCTCAGGCTCAGTCCCTGAATATTTTTCTACCAGGAAATGTGAGTAAGCAATATTTGCATGAAATCCATTTTAAAGCATGGAAGAAAGGGGTTAAAAGTACATATTACGCAAGATCAACATCAATCCAAAGAGCAGATAAAGTATCACACACCGTAACACAAGCTCAAGACATGGTTGATCTTGAAAAAAGTAATAACATAAAATCTGATCATACGACAGCAAGAGCTGATAATGAATATGACGAATGTCTGTCTTGTCAATAAATAATATTAAGGAGTACCAAACAAATGTCTTTATTAGATGCAAAACCTATCTACAAACCATTTTCATATCCTTGGGCTTATGAAGCATGGCACACACAACAAAAAATTCATTGGTTACCAGAAGAAGTTCCTCTAGCTGATGATGTTAAGGATTGGAAATATAACTTATCAGCAGGAGAGAAGCATTTGCTAACTCAAATCTTCCGATTCTTTACTCAAGCAGACATTGAAGTGAATAATTGCTATATGAAGCATTATTCTCAAGTGTTCAAGCCTACAGAAGTACAAATGATGTTATCGGCATTTTCAAATATGGAAACGATTCATATCGCTGCCTATTCTCATCTCCTTGATACTGTTGGCATGGATGAAGGCGAATATAGTGCTTTCATGAAGTACAAGGAGATGAAAGATAAGTATGATTACATGCAAAAATTTGGTGTCGAAACAAAAGAGGATATTGCAACCACGCTTGCTGTGTTTGGAGCGTTCACCGAAGGTCTGCAACTTTTTGCTTCTTTTGCAATTTTACTCAATTTCCCAAGATTCAATAAAATGAAAGGTATGGGACAAATTGTAACTTGGTCAGTAAGAGATGAAACACTTCATACAAATTCAATTATTCGTTTATTCAAAACATTCGTTCAAGAAAATCCAGAAGTATGGAATGAAAAACTCAGGAGCCGTTTATACGAAGCCTGCGCAACAATCGTACACTTTGAAGACGCATTTATTGAGCTTGCATTTGAAGTTGGTGGTATCGAAGGGCTAACAGCCCGTGAAGTTCGTCAGTATATCAGATATATAGCCGACCGCAGATTAATGCAGCTTGGCTTGAAGGAAATTTATCTGGTTGATAATAATCCACTGCCTTGGCTAGATGAAATATTAAACGGCGTTGAACATACTAATTTCTTTGAAAACAGAGTAACTGAATATACCAAGGCAGCAACAACTGGCTCATGGGAAGACGTGTTTGATAAAATGGATAAAAAGAAAACTAAGCAAAAATAATGACGACTAAACTTCTGTTAAATAGCTAAAACTTAACTAAAATAAGCTAATGCGGGGCAATAATTTATATTTACAAAAATAAGTTATTGCCTCATCCTATAACTTGTTGCATTAATTTAATCTAGTAACAAAGGTAGGGTAAAATGTCAAAAAACAATTCTAATATTACAAATACTAATATAACTTCAGATTGGTTTGAAAGAAATATCGTATCTTTTATAAAAAAGTCGATAGAATCAGCCGGCGGACTAGAAAAATATCTAGAACACAATCCGCATATTGCTTCACGTATAAAAGGAACTTCACAAAATCCAGAAACTATATCTTGGCTGAACAAGAATTCTCCCTTCAATACAACAGAGATAAATAATTCGTTTAATAAATTGATTCGTATCCATGATGAACAACAATTAAATGGAGAGACCGTTCCAGAAAATGATAGTTCAGATTCTTACTAAATCTTCTTCTTTCGTCTCATACCATGACTAAGACTTAGAAAAACAAAGCAATAATTTGTATTTACAAAAACAAGTTATTGCTTCATCCTTAATTTATGGAGTTGAGTTAATTTAATCTAGTAACAAAGGGAGGGTAAAAATGTCAAAAAATAATTCACCAGAAAAGGGAAAAGAAACTTCTAATTATCCAGATCCAGTATTTTTTCAACAGCTTTTTATTCCTTTAGTCCAGCAGTGGATTAATAAGAATGGAGGGTTAGAAAATATGTTGAAGCAAAATCCATTCCTTGCTCAATCTACGTTGAGAGTGCTTGAAGATTCAAAAGATGAGTCTCTCAATTGGCTTGCTAGCAATTTCTCTTTTTCGCGTTCAGATATAAACGCTTCATTTAATAGAATTGAACAAGCATGCGATCAAGAGCCTACTGACTTAGCAGGCGAGACTGGTACTAAAGCAGAGGAAGTAGAGTAAAATATAATTAGATTTTTATTAAATCTCCTTATTATTTTTGTAGACGATTGACCAAGAAAATAAATTATGTTAAAAAGCTTTGCAATTAATATTAAAATTGTTACTAAAAGATATTCCCAGGAGAGCTGGTGCCCCCAAAAAACTATATCAACTCGATGTCCAAGAACAACAGTTTAAAAAAGTCTTTATCTTTTAAGTCAGCACTTGCTATGTCCTCTAAAGATATTGACCCTTACTTAAACTTAGAATTAGAAATTCATAAGCTTAAAAAAGAATTAAATGCTGTAATTCTTGCACATTACTATCAGGATTCTGAAATACAAGATATTGCAGATTTTATCGGAGACTCACTTGAGCTCTCAAGGAAAGCTTCCGAAACTAATGCGGACGTAATTGTCTTTTGTGGCGTTAAATTTATGGCAGAATCTGCTCTAATATTAAACCCAGGTAAAAAAGTTTTACTGCCAGATTTAAAAGCCGGATGTTCACTGGAAGAATCATGCACTCCCTCCCAATTTAAAAAATTCAAGATGGAGCATCCAAATCACGTTTGTGTTACTTATATTAATTGCTCAGCAGAAGTGAAAGCATTGTCTGACATCATTGTCACATCATCGAACGCAGAAAAAATTATCAACTCTATTCCAAAAGACAGAGAAATTTTGTTTGCACCAGACAAGCATTTGGGAAATTACTTGATTCGTAAAACTGGTAGAATGATGACCCTCTGGAATGGAACATGTATTGTACATGAGAATTTTTCTGAACGTGAACTAGTGCGCTTAAAAACAAATTATCCTGCAGCAAAAATTATTGCCCATCCAGAGTGCCCTGCTTCATTACTTGAGTATGCAAATTATATTGGCTCAACCTCTTCTCTTTTAAACTATGTAAAAGAAAATATAGGTCAAGAATTTATCGTTTTAACAGAACCTGGCATAATTCATCAAATGCATAAAATTGCCCCAACTAGTATGTTTTACGACGTTCCATCGTTGAATAAAGCAGGATGTTCTGCGTGTAGCGAATGCCCGTATATGCGATTAAACTCGTTGGAAAAAATATATTTATGTATGGTGAATAAGGCTCCAGAAATCCAACTTTCACCATCTATTTTAATAAAAGCTAAAATTGCCCTAGATCGTATGCTGACAGGAAAATATATGTAATATTTACCTAATCAAAAAAAATAAATTAGATATTTAACTTTCTTCTTAACGTAATAAGCCCGTAAAAAATTATCAAGTTCTGGGCTTATTGCTTAATTGATTTCTTTTCTATTCGTTATGTGAGTGTTCACCGTTTAAAGTGACTTCAACTTGATCGAATAAGTTCATACAATTATCAATCACATTATGCGAAACCGCGTATGCACCTCCACCTGCTGCAACGCCTACCAAAACCGTGCTAGCAACACACGTAGGAGCAATTAGCCATTCGCCCCCAAAAAATGCTATAGTACATAACAAAGCACCATACCCTGCTTCTGCACTCAAAAAAGATAACAAGATTGTTGGAGCCACTGTTCCAACAACAAGTCCTACTCCAATAGGTACTACTGTTGTTACTGCAGTTTTTATTTTCATAATGTTCACCTCTGAAAAATTAAAAAAACCTTACAAATTAATAGTTTGCACCATTATTATAAAATAATCAATAAATTTTTAAGCTATAACCTATTGTATTCCTTTTGTTGTAGAGTATTCAAAGTGCAGGGCTTTACCATCAAACACTCTTGTATAAGCATGGTGAAGACTGGCAGCAGCTTCAGCAAAGCCCGTCAAAATTAATTTTAATTTACCATCATATGTTGCTATATCTCCAACTGCATAAACACCAGAAATATTGGTTTCAAAATGTGGGTAATCAGCTTTAATATGATGATTTTTAACATTAAGACCAAACTCAAGCAATGGTCCTAAATTCTGCGCAAGACCAAAAAACGGTAATAAAATATCTGCTTTAATATTTTTTTTATTCCCGTCTAAATCAGCTACGATCACCTCTCTCAATATACCATTGTCGCCCACTAGTTCTTCAAGCTGACAGTCTGTAACTAGCTTAATTTTAGACCCAGCGCTGAGCTCATTTAGTTTTTGAACACTGGCTGGCGCTGCCCTGAATTTTGGCCTTCTATGTACCAAACTTACATCAGCAATAGACGATAGTGATATTGCCCAATCGACAGCTGAATCTCCTCCTCCAGCAATAACAATCTTCTTACCAGCAAACTCTTCGCGTTTAGACACCAGATAAAAAACTGACTTTCCTTCGTAAGACTCAATATCTGATAGCGGTGGTCTGTTGGGACCAAATGATCCTGCACCAGCTGCGACTAATACGGCCTTTGCTCTAATTATATCGCCTTTTGAGGTAGAAAGTATAAAATCATTTTCATTCTTAACTAAACTGATAACTTGTCTAGAAAGTAAATATATTGGCCCAAACGGCTTTGATTGTTGCAATAGCTTATCGATTAGATCTTGAGCCAATATCTCCGGATAAGCTGGTATATCATATATTGGTTTTTCTGGATATAGTGCGCTACACTGCCCTCCAGGAACTTCCAAAGCATCTATAATACAGGATTTCATTCCTAACATTCCAGCTTGGAAAGCACTAAAAATACCAACTGGACCAGCTCCAATGATTGCAACATCTGTTTGCATTATAACCCCTACACAACAAAAAAAGCCCATCTTACAGCAAATAAGATAGGCTTTCTATAACATTTAAAATACTTTTTTCTTATACTGTTTGCGAAAGATGCTTATTTTCATGTACTCCGCCATGATTATCTTCATAATCTTTTAGCATATATCCACGACCCCAGACTGTTTCGATATAATTCATACCACCTGAAGCCTTTGCAAGTTTTTTACGCAACTTACAAACGAACACATCAATAATCTTAATCTCTGGCTCATCCATACTACTATATAAATGATTTAAGAACATTTCCTTGGTAAGGACTGTTCCCTTACGCATTGCAAGAAGCTCTAGTATTGCATATTCTTTATTAGTTAGGTGCACTTGTTGACTATCAACTTCGACAGTCCTAGTGTCTAAATTTATAGCGACTTTATCAAATCTCACTACAGATTCTGAATGCCCTTTAGAACGACGAACAATCGCCTGTATTCTTGCAATTAATTCTCCTCTATTAAAAGGCTTGGTTAGATAATCATCCGCACCAAATCCTAAACCTTTTATTTTCTGATCTACAGAAGTAAGGCCAGATAAAATTAATATCGGGGTCTTAACTTTTGCAGAACGCAAACGAAGTAAAACTTCATAACCGTCTATATCAGGAAGCATAAGATCTAAAAGAATTATATCATAATCATAAATCTTACCAATCTCAATTCCGTCAGAGCCAACCTCTGCTGTATCACAAATTATACCCTCTGCAGCAAGTGCCAGTTCAATTGATCTGGCTGTTGAAGCATCGTCTTCAATAAGTAGTACTCTCATTACTATATTTATCTCCTTAACAAATTTTTACTTTTAAATAATCTCACTATATTCACTAAAAATCAAGCATTTCTTACATAATTATTAATTATCTCACTTTATAGTATAAACAAACTGGCTTACAAGGAAATCTTTCCTCCAATAATTACTATATCTCCCTTGCTTTTATCACTTTTAATTACCCTATCCACCGTTTCAAATCTACCCTTAGCTTGAAAACGAGTGAATTGTATATACGCTTTAATTCCCTTTCCAATCATGGATTCTATACCAAGGCTTGTTGCATCAAACTTATTCTTTTTATGATCACTGTGAAAATGATTTAAGCTTACCGAACATTTACCTTCAAGAAAGTTATATCTTGTTCCAACAGAGTGTATGTTAGTCTCCGTACCCAAAATATCAACGGTGGAATTGGATAGACTTTTATTGTAATTCATAAATGAACCAGCAACACTAAACTGACCGTATGTGATCTGAGCTCCTAAATTATAAGCATTTAAATCTTTAAATTTTATATTCGCCCTAGTGTTATTAGACTTATTAAAAGCAACTGGCTTACCTCTTTCTCCTGTTAATGCAACTTTTGCTGACAATTGGTCTGAAAATTTACCATTGTATGTAATACCGTACGCGACCCCATCTTTTATGGAAAATTTATAAGGGTAAGCACTTAACACATCATATAGGTTGGCTTTATCTATATCATCATGCCCCGCATTAGAACTATCTGGCGAATATGAAGCGGCCAATTGAAATTTATGCTCCTCAGCACCAAATTTAGGCGTATAATATGATACCTTCCTTGAGTAATCTGAAAGCTTACTAGTACGTGTCTTTGCATCCAAAAAACTACTTAAATTGGTTACATAAGGAACTTGTGCATTCTTATCTTTTATTGGAGACGAAACTATAAAAGCATCCCAGCCATTACCACCAGCACAAGCAACACTATATCCAGTGATTATCATTTTTGCTCCAGCAGTCTTGTCTGAGCCAGCTTCAATCTTACCATATTCAGATTCAGTATATATGGCGAATGGCACGCCTCTATCATTCCTCGTAGTTTGCTGCAAACCTATCTTAGTACCATATTTCCACCCATCTTCTGCAACAAGCTGGTAATCTACTAGAAAATTCCCAGATGAATAAAGACCACGATTTTTGTTATGCACAGAGAATTGTCTCTGCGTAACATCTCCACTCGTCTTGTAATGAACACCTTGAACATCGATTACAGCACCAATTTTAACTTGATTGTCAATTGCAGAAGAACTAGATATTCCCAAAAACAAAATACCAATGCCGGCTAAAATATTTTTTTTAATGCTTTTTTTCATTATCATACAAAACTCCATCTTGCATCATTTTCTTGCTATATAGAACACCAAAATCAACTGGATCGATCATCAATGGCTGAAACCCCCCATCCTGCGTTGCATCTGCAATAATCTTTCTAGCATAAGGAAAAATTATCGACGGACAGTGAACCGCTAATAACATCTGAATTTGTTCTTCTGGAATATTTATCAAGTTAAACACCCCAGCGTACTTAAGATCCACTACAAAAAGTGTTTTTTGATTCGACAATGCTTTAGCACTTATAGAAATCTCTACTTCGTAATAATCTTCCTCTGGAAGTTTTTGAATATTCAGGTCTAATGCTAAATCGATTTGAGGAGATTTATCCATACTAGCAAGGCTTCCTGGAGCACCTGGATTTTCAAATGAAAAATCTTTGATATATTGCGCATTAACTGCGATGTGTGGCATTCCGCCCTCTTCATTAGAATGATCTTGCATAAAAACTCCTCATTTTTAATTTTTTGTTATATTCTAGGTAACGTTACGCCAGTTTGATGCATGTATTTCCCAGCACGATCAGAATATGTAGTTCTGCATTGCTCATTACCCTTTAAGAATAAAAACTGACATGCGCCCTCTCTTGCATATATCTTGGCTGGCAATGGAGTGGTATTAGAGAACTCTAAAGTCACATGACCTTCCCAGCCTGGCTCAAGAGGAGTTACGTTTACAATAATACCACATCTGGCATAAGTTGATTTTCCAACACAGATGACCAGTATATCTTTTGGAATTTTGAAATACTCAACCGTTCTAGCAAGAGCGAAACTATTGGGTGGAATAATACATACATCAGTTTCTTTATGAACTAAACTATCATTATCAAAATTTTTAGGATCAACTATAGCGGTATTAATGTTCGTGAAAATTTTAAACTCATTAGATACTCTTGCATCATAACCATAAGAAGATACTCCATAAGAAATTATCTTGCCCGCAGCATCCGCTTTCACTTGGGTTTCAACAAAAGGAGAAATCATATCTTCATTGTTAGATTTATCGATTATCCATTTGTCAGACATCACAGCCATAGAATAAGCATCCCTAAAATTTTTAGTAGTTGTATAGCAGTTACTTAGTATTTTGATTTAGTACAATACCTTAATTAACCTAATCTGCAATCAGAACTTAATAGATCGATACTAAATATAAAAATATTTTACCTACGAGCTATTTCAAATGTTAAAATTCACCTAACAAACCTATTCTACAAAAATTTACGTGATATATTTAACACTTTTTGCTGAACTTAAGTGTAATAAACTACAACTACAAATCAAAAGCGTCTTGAATTAACGTGCAGTTGCAGTTACAATCTCTCGTGAACGCAGAACTTGGAAGGATCCTAAATATATATTCGTATAAAATGATTAAGTTTATAAGGAACAACTTAAGTTTCATAAATTTAAGAAGATAATTGGTAAATATTGATGAAAATAAAAAAAATTATAGCAACCGCAGGCCTTGTTTCACTACTCGCATCCTCGTCAATGGCAGAGGAGGTGAGCGCAAACAAAACCCCTGTTGTATCTGACTTAGAATTAAAACTTTCTGGATTTGCTCATTTTCAATCTGGTTTTAGGAATCAATCTAAACTAGGTGGTGATGAAAAAAATGTATCAAGCAACAGGAAGACTTTTGCCTTTTTCAATGAGGCCGGTATGATAGCCGACGCCTCAAAAGAAGTAAATGATGTAACATATGGTGGGAAAATAGTTTTAGTGCCTACAGCAAAAAGAAAAGGTTCTCCCGACTATAACGGTTCACACATATATCTAATGAGTGACTTTGGTAAGATAGAAGCTGGCTCACCCATTTCTCCTTCATCTCAAATGATGATTGATGGTAGTACAATTGCCGCCGCAACCTTTGATGACTGGGCAAGGTACGCAAAATTTGCAACTGCATATTTGATGCAGGGTTCTAAGGTTGAACCTTCTTTTACTACATTTGCTGAATTTTTCCTGGATAGTAAGTTAACAACTACGCTTGCGAGTAGGTCATATAGTAGCGAACCAGCAAGGTCAGTTGTATACTACACTCCAAAGTTTGAATTTGGTTCATCTACAAAATTACAAGTAGGTGTGGCTTATACACCTGATTCCAGCAACACTGGCGCTGACAACCCTAGCACTAACTCCAGCGGTGAGGATGTTAGAAAAGTTGAAGATGGTACTATCGACAAATTCACAATAGATCGCACTGTTAAGGACGCTCTCTCTGGTGGCGTGAGTCTAGAGCAAAATTTTGCTGACGGAGTTGATGCAAAACTTGCAGTAACTGGAGAATATGGAAAATCAGCTGGTCGTGCAAAAAGATTTGCAACTCCAACTGATACTGATCCAGCAACATTTAAACTCAGCAATCTAAGAACCTTTAATATTGGGGCTATATTGAATGTTGGAAGCTTTTCATATGCAGGATCTTTTGGCAGCTTGGGTAAAAGCTTAACTACTTCAGAGTTCCATAGAACAGGTCGTAAAACTGATTACTATTCTGGAACAGTAGCTTATAAGCAAGGCCCTTTTGCCGCTTCAGTATCTTACTTTAAGTCTGATCAGTTTAAGAATACAGTAGACGCAGTATCCATTGGAACCAACTACCTTGTTGCTCCTGGGTTTAAACCATATTTTGAAATTTCTACTTTTATTTTGAAAGGAAGACCAGAGTTTAGACCAGATCTTTCTAAGAGAAAAACTCGTGGCACGATGGGTCTTATAGGCGCAAAATTGAGCCTATAATTGTTAAAATATTACTCAGCCGGTTCAAGAATTATTGAACCGGCTTTTTTCCATTCAGTATTAGGTTTGTTGTATAGTATTTTATTTACATTTTGTACTTAACTTGTTATACCATACCATTATTTAGTTTATAGTCATTCATGCATTTTAACAAATGTTAGCCACCATAATAACGATCACAGATAGACTTATGCGGTTCTTGGCGCCAAAATATTTTATGCTTATTTTTGTATTAATATGCTCTACTCAAATATTTGCTGAAGAACTAGATATCTCAGATATAGAAAAAGCTCTTAATACCGACCTTAAAGGCGAGTTAAGTGGCAATACTTCTATAAGTAATTCAGAAAATCCTGAGACCAAGAAACATGAAACAAAGCCTATCGAGAATAATATAGTAACTGACAGTGGCATTACTATAAAACAACAAGGCAACCTCTTAACCACTTCAATCGGTGAAAATGATCAGGCTAAGAAAGTTGAACTTTTACCACAAGCAGATAAAGCAAAATTAATCGTTTTAAATAAAATCACAACAAAATCAACTGAGAATATACTGAAAGTAGGTGAAGTAACATTTTTTGGCAACCTGTCCATTGAAGTACATAAGTGTATCAAAGCTACTGACCCATACAATGCAAATAATTGGATGCTACTAACTATATTTGATAATAAAATTGAAGAAGAAAATCTTTCAGTTTTTCATGGTTGGGTACTATCATCAAACCCATCATTATCTACACTTGAACATCCAGTCTACGAGGTTATTCCTTTGGACTGCCTAGTCAGCGATAAGAAGTAGTATTTTATGCAGCAATTACTTCAATCTCTGCTTGTGCTTATTCCAATAACTGGACTTATCGCAGGATTATCTCTTGGCATCACAATTCCATTATTTTTAGCTGTATCACTGTATTTAACAAAAAATCAAATAAAAATTCATTTGATTAAATGCAGACTTGAGATAGTTTTTTTTACTTTGCTATGTATCAGCAGCTTATGGTCTACTAAACCACTAGCGAGCTTTGTGTCTTTTCTCTCGGTACTTTCTATCTCAATAGTTATATATATTTTGATTACCAATATTGATTTATTGATAAACAAAATAAGAATAGACGATACAAACTTAACAAGTGGCCTACTTGGAGCAATTGTCTTATTCTATATCGAGTTAATGAGTAACGGCGTCATCAGTACATTATTCAGAAAAGTTTTTCAAACAAAAGATAACTATGATTTTTATCTACATTATCTGGATAGAGGATGCGCCCTACTTGCCCTATTTACATGGGTAGTCATTGCTTCGTTGATAGGGAATAAAAAAAATGCACAGGCATTACTTGTCTATTTCGTTGTGTTATTCACTCTTGGAATATCTGATAATTTGGCAGCTTTTATATCCTTTTTTGTTGGAGGAATAGTATTTTTGGTAACTAGGTATCGCTTCTTTGCAAACCCTAAATTATTATCATTTTTACTAATTTCATTCACTTTTATTTTTATAAATATTATAGCGCTAATAAATCCATATAAACTTGCAGAAAAAGCAGACTTTTTGCCAATTTCTGCTAAACACAGATTATTCATTTGGGATCATTCTGTACAAAAAATAGCTCAAAAGCCTTTTATTGGTTGGGGACACGGCGCATCAAGAAATTTTGAGAATTCTGATGAAGATTTTATCGAGTATGAGGGACAAAAATTATCTCTTTTTCCCACTCACCCACATAATAACATAATACAAATCTTGCTTGAAAATGGGATTATAGGATTAATGATCTATTTAACGCTTTTATGTAAATATTTGTTTTGCTGGAACAACGTATTTTTACAGCCTCAATCAAAACGACTTAGAAGCATTAGATCTACAGGTTTCGCCTGCTTCTGGACCTGTTTAATTATATCGATGATTTCATTTAATATGTGGCAGAATTGGTTTCTATGTAGTTATCTATGGATCGCCCTAATGCTTTACTTTGTGGCAAGACGAATGACCTTAAAACTAATGCATAGCGAATAATAGGTGATCCAGCAAAATACTACAAAACAATATCATAGTATTTTTGGATAGCCACGCCCATAAATCGGCTCGCCATGACGACCTTGTATTCCTTATGAGTCACCCTGAGATTGATCCGTTATCCCGGGCTTGATCCTGGATCTTCTTATTGGCGCTTGGGGCGGAGGAGATCCTAGACCAAGAGGCGGGGCTTCACCAAATCAAGTTCAGGATAACGGTATGTGTTCAGTACAAATTTATACGCCCCATCCTAGTTCAGGTTAATTTATATAAGCTCAAGAGCTGCCTCTTCAAGGACATTAATCTGATCACGAAGTTTTGCTGCCTCCTCAAACTCAAGATTTTTTGCTGCTAACTTCATTTCCTTGCGTAAATTTTCTATGTACCTTGCCAGCTTTACTGGGTCTGAGATAGTATTCTTGGCATCTTTCTTACCTATTTTATCTTCAACTTTTTGCAATTCTTCAAGAGCATGAATTTTTGTCGAGATAGTCGTTGGAGTGATGCTATGTTTTATATTATATTCGGTTTGAGCTTTTCTTCGCCTTTGCGTCTCTGATAAAGCTTTTTCCATTGATTTAGTCATTTTATCAGCATATAGCAGCACCCTACCTTCGCTATTTCTTGCGGCTCTGCCTATCGTTTGTATGAGAGACGTTTCTGAACGCAAAAAACCTTCTTTATCAGCATCAAGGATTGCAACAAGAGCGCATTCTGGTATGTCTAAACCCTCTCTCAGCAAGTTAACTCCAACAATAACATCAATTTCACCAAGGCGTAGGCTTCTGATGATCTCTATTCTCTCAAGAGTTAGTATCGCTGAATGTAGGTAAGATACTTTTTGTCCAAGCTCTGATAAATAATTACTAAGATCTTCTGCCATCTTTTTTGTTAATGTCGTTACCAGAACGCGAAAGCCACGCTCTACTGTCTTTTTTATCTCTCCTATTAAATCTTCCACTTGAGTTGTTGCTGGCCTGACTATGCATATCGGATCAAGCAAACCTGTTGGCCTGATAATCAGCTCAACTATTTCTCCTCCAGTTTGTTCAAGCTCAAATGGCGACGGAGTGGCTGAAACAAATATAGTTTGTGGCCTTAAGCTCTGCCATTCTTCAAACTTAAGCGGCCTATTATCAAGAGCAGATGGCAACCTAAATCCATATTCTACAAGCGAGGTTTTTCTAGCTCTATCACCATTATACATAGCTCTAACTTGCGGCACCATTACATGAGACTCGTCAACAAACAGTAAAGCATCCTTGGGTAAATATTCGAATAAAGTTGGTGGTGGCATACCTGGCGCGCGACCAGTTAGAAACCTTGAGTAGTTTTCAATACCTTTGCACGATCCAGTTGCTTGTAGCATTTCAAGATCATATTGCGTACGCTGATTTAACCTTGACGCTTCCAAAAGCTTATCGTTTTCTTTTAAGAAAACTAAATGTTCTTCTAGTTCATTCTCAATGCTAATAATAGCTTTTTTTATAATAGCTTCAGGGGTTACAAAGTGCGAATTAGCGTAAAGCGTTACATTATCGAATTTGCGAAACTTTTCTCCAGTTAGCGGGTCAAATTCACTTATATACTCAAGCTCATCACCAAAAAACGATAACCTCCAAGCTCTTGTTGCATAATGCGAAGGAAAAATATCGATATTCTCTCCAACAACGCGGAATGCCCCTCTTTCAAAAGCTATATCGTTACGCTCATACTGCAAGTCTACAAGTTGTCCAAGAAAATCTTTCCTTTTATACTCATTGCCAGCCTGAAGCTTAAGTGTCATTTCATAGTATAACTCAGGCGACCCAAGACCATAAATACATGAAACTGAGGAAACTACAATTACATCCCTCCTCTCCATCAATGATCTAGTAGCCGAGTGCCTTAGTAAGTCAATTTGTTCATTAATAGATGAATCTTTTTCAATATAGGTATCAGTCCTTGGAATATAGGCCTCAGGCTGATAGTAATCATAGTAAGATACAAAATACTCTACCGCGTTTTCGGGAAACAACTCTTTCATCTCCGAATAAAGCTGCGCAGCCAAAGTCTTATTATGAGCCATAATGAGTGCCGGACGGCCTGTTTTCTCAATGACATTAGCCATGGTAAATGTCTTACCTGAACCAGTAATGCCAAGAAGCATCTGAGATTTTCCTCCCGCTTCAAGACCCGCTAATAGCTCCTTGATCGCTTTTGGCTGATCTCCACTTGGTTGGTATTCTGATTTAATTTTAAAACCACCCATTGACAATTACTTACACTGATTTAAAATAACGTTGTGAGTGCTATTATAACTTTTTAGGCAATAATAACTATGAAAAAAATTACAATTTACACAACAAGCGTCTGCCCGTACTGCGTTCGTGCAAAAGCACTTTTTGACCGTAAGAGCCTGAAATATGAAGAAGTTAATGTTGAAGATCAGCAAGAACGAGACAAAATGATCGAAAAAGCTGGCGGAAGACGAACTGTTCCGCAGATTTTCATTGGATCTATCCACGTTGGGGGCTGCGATGATCTTTACGCCCTTGAAAAAGAAGGCAAGTTAGATAAAATTTTAAATTAATTTAGAGAAAATATATGGCAAAAAGCAACAATAATAACAGTGATATTGTATATTCCGCTATTTACTCAGTTCGATCCAATCAATGGAAAATCCAAAATGATCAATACGATCTTTTGAATTCTGTTAAATCATTACCAGAATCACACCCAGACTTTACTTTTGATAATTTAGAAAAAGAAACTATAGAAACAATCACAAGTGACTTAAGCGGTATCACCTCTTTTAATGAAGCAGTAAAAACTCAAGCTAATATTTTCTCTCACTATTACGGTATAAAAACTAACAAAGTGTTTGAAGCATTAAACTTGGCATTGTCCTTAACAACTGAAGAAAATATTAGCCAGCTCTTGGATGGATCACTTCCTTCTGGCTACGATAACTCAATCGAAAAAGGAGTGCTTCCTACTCTTGGAGCTGCAGATGCATATTGGGGAACTTCAAAACCAACTGGTGTTACTACTTTACTAAGAGCTGCGTATTACACCGTAACAAAACAAAAGTTTGGTTCTGGATTAAACTCAGACGAATCAGGTGTTTTTCATACATTTGATCTACCTGTAAATTATGATCCTAACACAGTTTTAGAATGTAGTTATCTTCATAAGCCAGGTACTGTTTGGCAACTGACTGTTCCCCATTCTGCATATTCTTATGGTGGTGACAGACCAAGTACTAAACCATTTAGACCAGAAGACTGCACCTCATTCCTCGAAAAAACGTACCAACTTCCTCACTCCTCTGGTAGCTCAGCTGATTTATATCTTGCTGCAAGATACCTAGGTAAAGAAGACTTATCCATGGCTCCCAGTGGTTGGCTTAGCTCTACTGGCGGATCCTTAGTAAAGTTATTTGATGTATCAAATGCACCTATTCCGGGAGACATGGTAGCTGCCAGAAGCTTCTCTGCTGAAAAACCACAATCTTCTTCCCTTGGTACCACTGGACATGCGGGTCTATTTTTAGGTACTGATGGAGATAAAATTGTTACTCTAGCTTATAACAGAGAGATGAAAGATGATATAGAAGGCTTTGGCTTAGAATCAAGACCTTTCGAAGACTCAACAACAAAACATACATTCTTTTTAAAACGTAATAATGTTGATTTTGTTCCCAGAAATGAAAAAGACATGCCTTTTGATTTTAGGGATCTAAATAGTTTTGTTTCCAGAATTGATGATGAAATGTTTACGTCTGGAGAAGTAACAGAAGAGGAAGCGTTGTAAAGCGAGTGTTTATCTAGAATAAACCAGTTTTCCTGGACTTAATCCGGTACCCCTTCTGTTGTCCGAAATCCTGGGCCGAAGGCATGCGCGTAGACCCAATAAATTAAGGACGACAGTGGTCATACCGGACTTGATCCGGTATCCCCTTCTATTGCTCGAAATCCTGGGCCGAAGGCAGACGTAGACCCAATAAATTCAGATGACAGTAACTCTAGTCACCTGGCTTGACCCGGTATCTCAGGCAACATATACCGTTATACCGGGCTCGATCCACGGGATGAATGTTTTTCACCTTCAATACACTCCGTCTCATGCTGAACTTGATGTTGGCGAAACCCTACCTCTTGGCCTAGCATCTCAAGCGACAAAAACAGATCCAGGATCACAACGAAAAATGAAATCCTAGGCAAGGCATACGAAGCCGCCTAACTAAATTCAGTATGACTTTCTCTCTGGCCGTGACAACGTAGTGGATGTTAGTAGACCTCTTTCAAAACTCGCTACCAAAGAACAGATACAAGAGCCCACGGCGGAGCCAACCACTGGAGCGTACTTAATGTACGTGAGGATGGTGAGCACCGGAGCGACAAACGCAGATGTCTTTGGGAAGTTAGAGTTTCGAAAAAGCTCTAGTTATTCTGAGTTTGATATAAGGTAGAATATGTATAAAAAAAAACCTCCGAAAAACTAATAACGGAGGTTTTTTATGACTTAGAATTAGTGAGGTAATCGGCACCTCACTAATTTATATCGAAGTTCTTAGAAGTTCACACGAACTTTCAAAGTACCCTGGTGACCAATTAATTTATTCGCTAGGAATAAATCATAACCCGCACCATACTCGTACATACCAGAAACCGCATTTACTCCAACACCTGCATTGAATGTTGTTTTCTGTACTTTAGCAGTTTTTGGCGTCAACTGGCCAACAAGTCCACCGTGGCTAGCAGTCACTTTTGAGCTCTTACCAACCAGATCGTGTCTAACAAAACCATGGAATTCCGGAGTTAAATCAATTCCATCCATGTGTGAAGTCATTTGGGCTCTAAGACCAGCTACAGCTTCAACTTTATTAGAAGCTTTTCTGCTGATAGTTAGATTCTGGTTAGTTGTACCAGTCTCTTTATAACCACCATCATTTACTCTAGTAAAGCTAGCACCGAGCATTGGAGTTACAACAGCATCATTCATTGCCACGTTATAGCCTGCCAATACTTCAGCAGCGTATGAAGTGGTATCAAAGCTACCAGTTGCATTTTGACTACCAGTTAAAGTAATACGCTTCTCAGTATTTTTAACTTTGCTTGAAGCAAATGATGCATGCCCTTGTAGGAACCAAGCCTCTGTTAACTGCTGAATACCATAAATACTAAACATGAATGTATCAAGTTTTGTTTTGTCCCCAGATTTGAAGTTTTTATGCTTCACATCTGTTTTAACAAATGAACCAGCAAGACCAAGTGTCATATCTGCGTTGACTTCTGCATCAAAACCAATACTTCCGCCGGTTGATTGTGTCTTATAACCAGCTCTGCTTCCTTGCTCTTTTTGAGTTGCAGTAGCATAGAACGGGCTAATCCAAGCCCCAAACTTAGTATGCTCATCACCAGCTGCAACACCAGACGTTCCAACACTAGCTGTTTGAATACCCGGTTGTGGATGATTCGTCAACAAAGCAATCCTGTTGTTAATTGAATTATTAACCGTGCTAGTTGTTTGACCAACAACTGCAGTAGCATGGACAGCATTTTGTTCTGTTAAACGCTCAAGTGATTCTTGAATCTTATCATCTGTCATTTGTGATAACTCAGATGTGTAAGCCATGGCATCACCTTTATTATTAGCATTACCATAAAGTTTACCATCTGCTAGCAACTCAGCATCATTAAGTTTGCCAAGAATTGAAGCTAATGTTTGCTCAGCATTATTCTCACGTACAACCTTATTATTGCCAGTCAATGTCCATTTTACAAATCTGTTCGTCGTTGGCTGAATAATACTACCTTTTGTGAGGTTAGTAGCAGTTCCACCATTAGCAAGCGTAACTAGATCGTAAGTTTGTGCCGCTACCGGTAGAGGTGCATTATCTGTAATTTGAACTCTTACTGAATTTGCAAGGTTAGGATCAAAAGAAGCAGCACCGGCTACTCCATCAACAATGATACTACCAACTGTGCCAGTAGCATTCAACGTTAGACCAAGAGTAACATCACCCACTAACCTTGAAACACCATTTTTTAGAGTAATATTATTCGTTCCAAGATCTACAACCGATCCAGTATTAAATGATGTAGCACCATTTAATACAATATTAGTTGTTGGCTTGAAGGTTTGAGCTCCAACATTAATATTGGTTGCAAATAAGTCTGCACCAACATTAGCTACTTGACTTGCACTAGTTCCAGTAAATTCAATTAACTGTAAATTTTTTCCTTGACCAAT
>JANNVO010000063.1:0-2657 GCA_031414475.1 Rickettsiales bacterium | reverse complement strand
GTTCTCCACCGCCGACGAAGTCAGCGCGATCGCCGGGCGCGGCATCGGCATGGACGTGGTGCGTGCCGAAGTTGCCGCACTGGGCGGACGCATCGATACCGAGTTCAAGGCGGGACGGGGCACCCGTTTCACCATCGCGTTGCCGCTGACACTGGCGGTTACCCAGGTGGTACTGGCGCGCGCCGGTGCGAATTTGTATGCGATACCGTCGGTGATGGTCGAACAGGTCCGCCAGACCCGCGCCGAAGATCTGCTGGCGGCGTACGCGGCCAACGGTCTGTCGTGGCAGGACCGCGATTACCCCCTGTTTTATTTGCCACGTTTATTGGGCGATCCGGCACAGGCGGCGCAGACGCTGCGTTTCACTCCGGTGCTGCTGGTGCGTTCGGGTACCCAGCGCGCGGCCATCCAGGTCGATGCGCTGGTCGGCAACCAGGAGGTGGTGGTCAAGAATATCGGCCCGCAGCTGGCGCGCGTGACCGGCATCGCCGGGGCCACCGTGCTCGGCAATGGGCGGATCGTGCTGATACTCAATCCGGTACCGCTGGCCATGCAGGCGGTGGCCAACGGTGCGGCGCGCTCCGGTGTTGTGTTGGGCGGCAACGGCATCGGTGACAACGCCGCGATAGCCAGGTTGCTGCCGCCGCCGTCGCCGCTGGTGATGGTGGTCGACGATTCGCTGACAGTGCGCAAGATCACGTCGCGTCTGCTGGCGCGCGAGAACTACCAGGTGTTGACCGCGCGCGACGGGGTCGACGCCCTGGAGCAATTGCAGGGCGTGCGCCCCGATATCCTGCTGGTTGATATCGAAATGCCTCGCATGGACGGCTTTGACCTTACCCGCAACGTGCGTGCCGACGCCGCGCTGAAACATATTCCGATCATCATGATCACATCGCGCACGGCGGACAAGCATCGCAAGTATGCGCAGGAGATCGGCGTCAATTTCTTTCTTGGCAAGCCGTTCCAGGAAGACGAATTGCTGGAAAACATCGCGGCCCTGGTGCGCAAGCCTCTTGCCACTGCGTGAACCCCGCGGGGCGCTGGTGCGATTCACCGCGCCTTGCCTGCGCCCGGTCGCGGTCGATTCCCGCTTCGCGCGAAGCCCGCGCGTTCGCGCTGGCCCGAAGTCTCCTGCCTGTCCGAGGCCGATACGATCGCGTAAAACAAACGGGGCGCTCCTCGCGGAGCACCCCGTATTTTCCCTTGCGGGATTTGGTAGGCCGTGACAGATTCGAACTGTCGACCAACGGATTAAAAGTCCGCTGCTCTACCAGCTGAGCTAACGACCCGAAACGTTTTTCGTCAAGCCAAAAATTATAGCCGACAACCGCGATTCGGGTCAACCTGTCCGGCACCCGGATTTTGCGCTCAGCCGGATCGATCCAGGCGCCATATCTGGTAGCGCAGGGCGGCGACCGAACCTGCGATGATCGCGCCCAGCGTGATGAGCGAACCCAGCGCCAGGGTGGAGATTCCGGCCAGGCCCTGGCCGACTGTGCAGCCCAGTCCGGTGACGCCACCGAAGCCCATCAGCATGCCGCCGACCAGGTGATTGCCGGTGTCCTCGGCGTCGCGAAACCCCTCGAAGCGAAAGCTGCGCGTGGCCACAGCCCACGCGCACGATCCGGCGATCACGCCCAGGGTGGCGGCGATGCCGAAGGTGACGATGCGGCTCTTGTCGCTCCACAGCATCAGGAGCTCAAGTGTGTATGCGGTGGGTGCCACGAACGAGAACGATTCCATGCGCCCGCTGTTGGTGGCTGCGAACGCCTCCTGCAGGGTGTTCGGATCTTCGGCCACATAGCCCAAGTGCCCCGATACGTACCAGCCGGCGACGATCACCAGGCCGATCACTGTGCCGCTGGCCAGGTTGTCGAAGCTGCGGAATTCACGCGACTTGAGGGCGAACGCGATCAGAGCAGCCGCCACCGTTATGGACACGGCGATCTGCGCCAGGCGTTTCCCGATGCCCGCATTGCGCGACAACAGGGAGGGCAGATCCTGGGCGCCGGCCAGCGTGATGCCGGTCGGATCGAGTGCCGCGATGCGCCATACCGCGAACAGGCCCTTGAGTGTCATGTAGGCCGATATGCCGAGCACGATGAACACCACCAGCGATTTCAGGTTGCCGCTACCGATGCGCAGCAAGGTCTTGCTGCCGCAGCCACTCGCCAGGGTCATGCCGAAACCGAAACAAAGCCCGCCGACGATGCCGGATAGCCAGGTCAGCCGGGCACCGAGGTAGATCGATTTCGACAAGTCGATCAGCCCCGCCAGGTGCAGTCCATTGGCGCCGAGCACGGCCACCGCGATGGCCAGCAACCACATGCGCATGCGCGACCAATCGCCTAAGTTGACGATGTCGGCTACCGCGCCCATGGTGCAGAAGTTGCTGCGCTGGGCCACCAGGCCAAACACGAAAGCCAGGCCGAAAGCGGACCAGGCGACCGTGGGCGCAAGAGAAGCCGCGGTGAGTTCGTTCATGATCGGAGAAAATCAGCCCGCGGTTGAAACATGCTTGATCCCATTGCAGTCGGGCGCCGGATACACGGTGTGCGCACGGCGTGACACTCGCATCGCTCGACTACTCCTGAGAACTACGAAAGCAATGAACAAAATGCGGCTGGCGAGGCTGCTATGCTTTTGGCAACGAT
>JANNVO010000062.1:0-1581 GCA_031414475.1 Rickettsiales bacterium | reverse complement strand
GCATCGACTCGCTCGAGCAGCGCGTCGAGGTCCACCGCGTCGAGGTCCACCGCGCCATCGCCATCGCCATCGCCATCGCGATCGACATCGACGTCGCCATCGCCAATGCCGTCGTCGAGGAACCGCGACGCCTGGAGATCGAACATGGACTTGTACCGGCCACCGTGTGCGATCAGCTCGTCGTGCGATCCCTGCTCGACGACGAGGCCGTCGTCGATCACGACGATGCAGTCGGCGTGACAGACCGTGGAGAAGCGATGCGAGATGAGGATCGTGGTGCAGCCGGCCGTTGCCGTGAGCAGCCGCTGGAAGATGGCTGCCTCCGCGCGCACGTCGAGCTGCGCCGTCGGCTCGTCGAGGATGACGACACCAGCACCGAGGTGCACGGCCGCCAGCGCACGGGCGAGCGCGATGCGCTGCCACTGTCCACCCGAGAGGTCCGTGCCGCCGGGCTGCGCCTTCGACAAGGGTTGATCGAGTTGCGCGAGCCCCGAAGCGCCCGCGACGTCGAGGATGCCGAGCAACTCGTCGTCACGAACCGGAGCGTCGTTGGGCACGAGATTGCGTCGCAGCGAGAGTTCGAAGCGGACGAAGTCCTGGAACACCACGCTCACCCGTTCGCGCCACGCGGTGACGTCGAACGTCTTCAGGTCCTGACCGTCGACGGTGATCACGCCAGACGTCGGGTCGTAGAGACGGCACAGCAACTTCACGAGCGTCGTCTTGCCGACACCGTTGCGTCCGACGATCGCGAGCGACTTCCCGGCCGGAATGGTCAGGTCGAGATGGCGGTACACCGGCGCCCCGCCGCTCGGGTACGTGAAGCCGACGTCGTCGAAACGGATCGCACTCGCGGGCAGCCCGGCCGCGGACATCGTGCTGGTGCTGGTGTCGAGCGCTCCCTGCGCAGCCATGCGCCCGGCGAGGCGTTCGACGACGAGCACCGGCTGCGCCGCACCTTCGAGGGCCCACGCGAAGCCACCCACCGCGAGCGCGCTCGCACCGAGCAGCGCCAGCGCGCCGACGACGAGCTGACCGAGCGAGACCTCACCGTTCATGGCTGACGACACCAGCGGCACGAGCACGAGCGCGTGCGCCACGCCGAGCACCGCGAACACGATCCACAGCGATCGCTGGCGCAGCCGCATGGCCGTCCACTGAAGGTCGACGAGCCGACGGCGACGCGACGCGAACCGATCCACCGTCCACTCGCCGAGACCGAACACGCGCACCTCCTTCGCCGGCTGCGCCTCGACCGCGAGCCGATACGCGTAGTCGGCATGACGCTGCTCGGCCATCACGTCCGGATCGGTGCGGTTCGACCACACCGAGCTCTCGCGCAGCAGCCAATGCGTCGACAGCCACGCCCCACCGATCACGAACGGCGCCCACCACACCACCGTGCCCAACACGATCGTCTGCGTGACACCGCCGCCGAGCTCGACGAGACCCGCGGAGATGAACCCGAGCGCGACCGACATCGGCGGCCCGGTGATGCCCAGATCGAAGTCACGGCCCATCGTGAGTTCGTCGGCCAACCCCGGCCGCTCGAGCTTCGACGCCTTCGTGACGCTCGAGCGC
>JANNVO010000061.1:0-26083 GCA_031414475.1 Rickettsiales bacterium | reverse complement strand
AAATTTATATAGAGGAAGTTTTAGGAAAAGCGAAGGCTAGTACCGCAGCGTACACTTGTACGTGAGGAGCGCAGACGAGATTTGACAACAAAATTACCGATAGAAATTTAATTACGCAAGAGGTTTATGATAAAACAGGTTTTGGCTAGCTTAGTCAGCTATATTCTTCCACACAGATGTAGTTCTTGTTCCCAGCTGATCGACAAAGAGCAAGGAATGTGTGCACCTTGTTTTTCCAAATTAAATTTCATTACTTCTCCATACTGTTCTTGTTGCGGGTTTCCTTTTGAGTTCGCAATAGAAGGTCAAAATTTATGTGGACGTTGCGTTGCCAAACAGCCAAATTATGATTTAGCTCGTAGCTTATTCAAATTTGACCTTGAAAGTAAAAAGCTAATTCATGCGTTTAAATATAACGATCGAACAACGCACTCAAAAATGTTTGCTAAACTGATTATTGCAAGATACAAAAAAGAAATAGAAGAAGTTGATTTGGTTGTCCCAGTGCCAATGCATAGAATAAAAAGAATATTTCGGCAATATAATCCTGCTCAAATTTTAGCTAAGGATATATCTGATTTGCTTAAAATTCCCATGGTTCCTGATGTTCTAATCAAAACGAAATGGACCAAGCCTCAAACTAAGTTAACAAAATACGAACGAGAAAAAAATCTATCAGGGTCTCTGGTTTTTAACATGAAGCGAATTGTTAAAGGAATGAGGGTGCTTCTAGTTGATGATGTAAGAACTACGGGAACTACTTGCAACAACTGCGCAAAGCTTCTCAAAACAGCAGGAGCAACATCTGTTAAGCTAGTAACGGTTGGCACGACTTAAACAGCTTTATATTCAACATAATCACTATAGTAAAACACTTAGTGTTTTGTAAAAAACGTGCTTTGTCATTCCCGCGGAGGCGGGAATGACACCTGCGTGTGTTAACAAATGCACCTAATTCAAGTTGATTCACTATATATTAATATTGATTATTGACTTTATTTGTTATATTATATACAATATGTACATAATTATGGTAAAAACACTATGCGTACATATAATACAAATGAAGCAAGAACTAAATTTGCTGAAATAATTGATAACTCTCGAAGAAACCCAGTTGCTATAGCAAGACATGGTAGGGTTGTATCCATAATCATTGCTAAAGAAGATTATGAGCATTATCAAGAAATGGAAGAACAATGGTGGATGAGTCATAAGACCATTCCAGCCACAGATATTACGGATGAAGTAAATTCTAGAATAGCAAAATTAGAACAAAAATTGGCAGATATCTCAAATGTATGAGCTTATCTGGCTCGAAGAAGCCAAAGAGGATTTTGGTTTCTGGATGAAAAATGATAAATTAATCATCAAACGTATCAAGTCGTTGCTTGAAAGTTTAGCTATTACCCCCGAATCTGGTATAGGAAAACCTGAAAAACTTAAACATAAGTTTTCTGGTTATTTCTCAAGACGTATTAATCTTGAGCATCGCTTAATTTACAAAGTTTTGCACGATAAAAAACAAGTATGGATTGTTAGCTGCAAAGGTCATCACTCTCTCCATTAAAAGTTATTAAAGCCTTTCGCAAAAAATACTTTTAACGGAGGGACTGTCTAGATCACGCGCTCACTAATGCCGCACGAATTTCTGAAATAGCTTCGATTATTGATTGGAGCTCTTCTGGCTCCTCTCCTTTCACATTTATATTTTCAAGCTGGTGAATTGTTGATCCATAAAAAGCATCAATTACTCTTGTTCTCTCATCCATAGATTCTGGGTCAATTCCTGTTTTGAGTATATAAAATACTTCTATAACTCTAGTCAGAGCTTTAAACTTAACTTCGTGGTTTTTTTCTCCAAGAGCTTTTTTTGCAGATAGTAATAGCTTAAGAATCTCGTCGAAAATAAATATCAACTGATTATTGCTGCTGCTAGTTACCGCAGCTGTAGCTTTATATTTTTCTAAAGGACTCATAAATTATTACTCAAAACTTGTGTTGAAATTTTTATGCAGCACCTGCAGTTAAGCCTGAAAGGGCAGCTTCAATCATAGCCGTTTGAATCGCACCCATCATATCCATTTGAGCTATCGTCTGGTATTCCCTTTCTAACTTAGCCGTGAACTCCTTCAACTCTTTTTCGATTTTAGCAGATTCATCGCTTAAACTCTTCACCTGTTCTTGAATTATATCAGCTTCTTCTATAGTTGAGCCATTCAGACCATGGTCACTAACCATGCTTCTTGCATCTTCTCGGATAAGATTTGCAAGGCCTGGAGTATAATTTATTACATAGTTTTCATAAGCATTTAGAGTACCCTTAGGATCTATTGAAAACTCCATCCCGTTTAAAATGGAATCTTGAGCAAAGGAAACCTTATACCTACCATTTCCTGGATCATGAACAGGAGCATTAGCAGCAACAATTATTCCATTAACTGTGGCTGTAAAACCAGTTACAACTCCAGCACCATTAAAAAGCACCTGCACTGGAATATCTTTGCCAACAACTGACTGATCTATTATTTGCTTATCGAATTCACTAGGTAAGTACAGAATAGTTGACACATTTAAAGGATGTGAAGTTATTTGTGTATCAGTAACAAAGAACCTACGAACGGCTGCAAAATCATCATCAAATTTTTTGGTGAATATGCTTTCATCTTCGAAGTAAAGAGTTTCATGACTTACCCCATCTTTAGTAGCTTTTTGTAGACCCATCCCAAGTTCGTAAATAGATGTGATATCACCAACTCCACCAGCTTTTGTAGTTGTAAACCTTTCCCAAATTTCCATTGCCTCTGTCATTAATGGAGAGCCACGAAGAGGGGAATCTGAACTATCATATGAACTCATAAGCTGGGTAGGATTCGCATATTTGTCCTGAGTCACTGAACGCGTACTTTGTTGGTTTTTAGCAATGATATATGACAAATCATTCAAAGAATTACCAAAATCAACAATCATCTTTTTTACGTTAACATGGTCTTCTTTGACTTTTACTGTACTGTAGTTCAAGTTATTGTAGGGCAAGCCGTTCGCAAGGTTCGGCGCGTTAACTCTACCAGATAGTTCAAACGACAATCCATCGACAACGTTTACAAATTTATTAGAAGCTTGCGTTCTTTGAATACCATTTATATGTATTATCGCATCTTGGCCGGCTACAGCAACTCCTTGCGTATGTAAGTCTCCCCCACCAAGATTAGCCCCTCCTAAGCCGTCATCATAAGCCACTGCAATAGCTCCAGCTCCAGTGTTTTTTGCTCTAACTTCAAGAAAAGCAGTATTAGCATCTCCCTCTACAAGGAAAGCCTCGAATTGATCTCCACCTGCAGTAAATGCGTGGTTAATTTTTTCTGCAATCTGTTCAACAGTATCATTAGCAATAATATTTACAGCCCTGGCCGTCCCATTGACAGTTAATGTCATGTTGCCAGTTTTTGCTAAAGCAATACCCTTGGCAAACCCAGCACCCGCTACTGAAGCAAGCACAAGTTCTGACGCAGTTGCAATCTGCTGTACAGCTATTTTTGTATCACCCGTGCGAGCTTTATCATCAACACGAATATTTGTTATATAATCTTCTGCACCACCAAGATCTTGCGTACTTGTGCTCGATGTTTTTCTATTAAAACCAGCTTGACGCGTATCAGTAAGAAGAGCAGCTTTTTCTTTTATTGTGCTTAATATTTTCTGAAGCTGAGAAATCTCTCCAAGCTTCGTCTCTTTGATTTCTGTTTTATCTTTTGTTTCAATTTTTGATAATTCCAGCTGTTCAGTTGCCTTTTTTATAAAGGCATCTTGAGAACCAAGCATACTTGATA
Organism: Rickettsiales bacterium; assembly: GCA_031414475.1. Classification (GTDB taxonomy): domain Bacteria; phylum Pseudomonadota; class Alphaproteobacteria; order Rickettsiales; family Rickettsiaceae; genus Megaera_A. Next base: position 22,253 of record JANNVO010000061.1, on the reverse strand, counting down.
AGCCGATACCTTTTCCAAAAGCGTTTGTTATATTAGGCATGAAAAACTCCTTAATTTAATAATTAGTTTGATTGTACTATAAGTCTCTCTAGCGCACAATCAAATACATAGGTCTAGTTAAGCAAAAACAGTGCCAACGAGGATATTTTTCATTATTCATTTAGCTAATAATCCAGAACTTAAGTTAAGTCACCCTGAACAAAACACCATAACCCTGAACTTGATTTGGTGAAGCCCTGCCTCTTGGCCTAGATCTCCTTCTGTTGCCTGAGATAGCGGATCAAGCCCGGTATGACGACGTGGTAATTGTCTGGCTAAACAAAACACCATAACCCTGAACTTGTTTTGGCCGAAGATGTTTATCTCCGTCTTGGCTCTGAATTCACTACTAGCTCTTCTGGAATAGTTTCACCACCAACTAGATTCAGCGATAATTTACCACCCTCTTCACTTGTGCTCTCAACCGTAGCCCCTATTACCTCGCGATCTGTTTGTCCAGCAAAAACTTCGCCATTTTCTCTCGTATATATCGGCGTAAATGCACGACTATATTCCGTGCCTGCTACAGCATGCGTACCATCACTCAACCTACCATCCCAAACAGGGAAAGTAATAGGAGCTTTAGCATTACCGTAATCTTCTTGATACTCAGGTTTCAAAGCTAACCTAGTAGCGATTAATTCGGCCTCAATGTAGCGGTTAACTTCAATTCTGTCTTGCGCATTTAGAGCATTATAATCCGCAGTAAGGTAGTTTGGTTGCAAATATTGTCCTACTAATACTTTGCTTGGATCACTCAAAAGATCAAACAATCTATACTCTCCCCTTAATGTCGCAACAAGCTCTTGCGTAACTGGATCGTAAATTGTCATTTCACCATGAGAAATAACCGCTTCTTCTTCTGACTTCATCATTGTAAACGTCTTTGCCGGCGCACCAGCATTAAATTTGAACGAATCATTTTTATAAATAACTCTAGACCCAATATAATCCTGTCTTCTTTGGGCAAGCGCGGTCGTATAATTCCCAACGATTGAATCGATGTTATGCGGACTATATATATCCTCTTCAGTAGACATAAAGGTACCAGCACGACTATTAATCCCAGCCACTAGTAATTTTGTTTTGTATTTTAGCTCAACGTCAACTGGGCTAGCTTCATCAGTAATATCTGCAACATAAACTTTGACATTATAGTTTCCATCCTCAAGACCATGATTTGGCAAAGATAACTTACCTATACCGACAGAAATTTCATCTGAAGTTTCTAGTGTTTTAATATATTTGTTGCTCTCATCGTAAATTTTAACAGTTATTTTCCCTGAGTTTTCAACATGATTATTGAAATAAACTTCTAAAGAGCCGTTTTTAACTTGCGCCCTAGAGAAGTCCATTTCCACACGCTTACCTATCAAATCAGGATTCAAGGTATTGTCTTCCTTAGGTTTAACAAAGTCTCTTACATCAGAAATTTGGTCTCTTTTGATTAGATTGCCATTGATCATAAGACCAACTGCAACTCCTTTATCAAATTTAATAGACTCCACAACGCCAGACAAAACAGCTCCAGCTTTAACTGGAAAAGAAATTGACGTTCCATTTTCATTTTTTCTTCCCTCAGCTTTCAAGTCGAGAGTGTAATTACCATATTGCTTCCAGTTTAAATTTTGTCCACTATCATTCTTGCCATCCCACACAAACTTATGCTCACCAACTTTGCCAGTTTGTCTTACTGTTTTAACAGCAATCCCATCCTTATCACGAACCGTAAAAGTAAGATTCACAACCGCAGAAGGCGATGCTTCATCATGCGAAACCTTATAATTATATGTCACAGGCTCGCCAAAGAATGCTCTTGTATCATCCCTATAATCAATCATTTTATCTTTAAGTGACATCAGGTCTACCGCTGGATTCTTCTGGGCCTCAATGGCTGCCATTTGCGCTCCAATTGAAGCCTTTGTTGCCATCATTCCCGCGATTGAATTTGCCGCATCTGACATTTCTTTAGACTTATTGCTACTCCCATCACTATCAGGAAATCCCATGTTTTTTGCAGCAGCTAGCATCAGCTGAGTCGAAAAATCTATAGCTTTATCTATATTCTCCCGAGCTTGTTCAATGTCAGCACCTTCTATTTGACTTCTGGTCTTGCGATCTGCTTGCATTGCATCGTAAAACTTAGAAAACTCCGGTGATTTTATCGGAGATTTATCTAGCGGGGTTTTAGAACTATTCAAGAATTGAGTATCTTTTCTATCTATTGCTGGCATTGTTTCTTAAACCTTTATGTTTATACTATCTTCTGTTATGTAACCTGAACTTTGTCCCTCGTATTCAATAAGTCCATTCGTTGAGTCTTCCTCTGCAACCAATCCAACAAAATTATTCATCCAGTTGTCTCTTTCCTCACTTGAGTTAAAATACGCTCCCGAAGACCCTTTACCTTGATGATTCATTTCAAATTGGAGCGAAGCTTCTTCTTTTGTATTTGTAACCTCTTTTAGATTCTTTTCTAGATCCATTCTGGACTTCTCTAGAATCTCTAAAGTCTCTCTTTTTTCAGCTATTACCTTGATGCTTTCAATTTTTCTTGCACCATTTTCGCCAAGCACTGAAAGTATTTCAACTTTAACAGGCCCAAGAGCTTCCGGAAACAAATTAATTGTTATTTCTTTTTTTCCTGCATTACTTGAAACACTCAAGACTTCTTTTACAGCTAAAGATACTTGCATATCTGGCTTTGGTGGCGAATTTTTTGCCCCTAAATTTAGCCCATTTTCTCTAAAAGAAACTTGAAATAAATCTTCACTATTAACTTCTATAGAGCCACCAAAAGAATCAAGTACGCTATGTTTTTTTGCACTAGATTCACCCGTATCTTGCTCTAAGCCAGAAAAATTATCTTGAGACTCAAGATTCAACTTTGGTTCACCTTGTATTATAGAACTAATTTTAGACTCTAATTCCAAACCTCTGTTCATTTTAGCAAGAACTGATTGACCTTGTCTAGTTTCATCAGCTAAAAGCAAATTTGAACTTATGGTGATAAGCTTTGAAACATCTTCGCTTACAACTACCGTTGGAGCCTTAATCGGTTGGGAGTTTTCAATGACGGCGGATTTTAATAATATTCCGGCATTTTGAACAACTGGTCTTTCATTTGAGGCAAACTGATTTTTGGTTGCTTCCTGAGCTTTATTGCTAAACCCCTCAGGTAGCTTGAATGATTTCATACTTTGAATTAGAGACTGCTCTTGGGCAGACAGCTCAGGAACAACTAAGCTACCTTGTTGACCAGAGAGAGAATCTGAACTTTTATCATTTGTAGCAACAACTATATTCTCTTTAATGTTATCACTATTCTCTTTAATGTTATCACTAAAATCCAAAGAGGAATCTACAATCCTGACACTAGCTCCCGTTGATTCTGATATAACTAGCTCAGGTTTTGTAATCACCGTTGATAAATCATCTTCAGCCTTTGTCACAATGTTTATTACAGGAACAGCAAATTCTTGTCCCAATATGTCTTCTTCTGCAAACAGAGTGAATTCACTCTCGTCGCTTAAAGGAACTAGGGGAATTGGGTTCGGTTGATTAATCATAGACGCTAGCATCATAGACTCCAGCGCTTCTTCAGCTTCTTCAGCTTCTTCAGCTTCTTCGATTTTTCTCTCAAGACCAACTACTTTTAACTGCTCACCCTCAGAAAGTTTTTGCCTATTTTGTAAATTATTATCAGTTTTCTGAGCTTTCTCAGCTTTTGCCGATAAAGAATAAACTAATTTAGGCTTATCTTTTATCAAATCAGCAAATTCACCTGCACCATGATTTTTTGTTGTAGATGAAGATTGTTTTTTTCCTCTATCTACTTCACTAGAACCTAGTGTTACTTGTTCTAAAACGGCTGTAGCCATTATATTTCCTATGAATTCATTACATATCACTCTTATGGGAGCATAAAGCGTGCCAAATTATATAGAAAATAAATTTTATTAGACTTTTTTCCAAACTCGCTACCAAAGAGCAGATGCTAGGAGCCGCGAAGCACAAAACCGGAGCGTACTTAATGCACGTGAGGGTTTGAGCACCGGAGAGACAACGCAAGAAACTTTGGAAGTAGAGTTTGGCAAGAAGTCTATTTTGTAACTATACAATTTTGCCTACGCGCCGCAAGACGATTACACACTAATTTAGCATGATTGAGCGAGGGGTATGTCCCAGCCATAACCAGATAGAATATGCGCTCATTCTTACCATCGATTTTCTTTGTTATAAGATTTGCGCCATTTAACACTTTACCCTGACGCTTAGTTATTTCCTGCCAAAGTTTTTTTGCGTCTCCTTCTGAAAAAGCAGTAGTTAGTTGTATTTTATACCCCTCATCTTCAGCACTAACAACGTTCACTTCTGTGACTCTAAATCTATTATCTGAAGATTTTATTATGTTTAACCCGGTCCCAGGAATCTCTATTTTTTGCTTCTCTTCTTCAGGCTCCACAACCATTGATGATTTAATAGCATTAGGTAAAATAAGCTCTTCGGTTGTAGATAAGTTATTGTCCGCTACTTCGTCGTAATATTCAATATTTGCCAATATTTCATCTATTGAGTCGAGATATACAACCGGATTCTCTTCGACCTTTTGACCAAAATCAATAGGCTCTTCTGGCTCAGGCAAAATATTAATTTTTCTATTTTTTTTCACCCCTTTTTGAAGTTTTTCATATACCAAACTGTCCGAATTAGGAATTACTATACCACCAGGATCATCAGGCCTCCTCTTGATTTCACCCTCCTGGGGCGATAAAGTTATAATTTCTCGTGAATTTTGTATTTTGAAATAAAAAAATAGCCCGACCGAAGCAATAACCAGAATTATCATCACTCTAAAAAATAAACTTTTTTGATTCATATTAAATTTTATCAACACTAGTTTTGTTGCAATTCACACGAAGGCGCACTAAATTTCCCAAAATAAAAAAATTGTTGTATAAAAACGGTACACTTCCCACCGGGCTTGACCCGGCCTCTTAGTCCATCCGTAAGTCATACCGGGCTTGACCCGGCCTCTCTTTCCGTTGCACGGGATCCTGAACCAAGTTCAGGATGACGGTATTTTTCTAGGATAACTGCCATGTATAAAAAATATCGTCATGCCGGACTTGATCCGGCATCTTCTTTCCGTTGCATGGGATCCTGATATCTGCGTTCAGGATGACCGCCCTTGCTAAAACTTCATTGTATTCTATACCAAACTTCCAATGCGAAGCTCGGAGTTACATCTTGTCTAGTGGCTTGACCCCAATCACGCTAAAACCTCCGGCTATAACTTTTCTTATACTCTCTGCAAAAGCTAATCTTGCTGCGGTCAACTCTATATTGTCCTCAATATTGAACCTGTAATCATTTTTCTCTTTTCCAAGATTCCATATTGAATGGAACCTTGAAGCTACATCTATTAGGTAATAAGCAATTCTTTGTGGCTCACATGACTTCGCCGATGAAGCTAGCACCTTTGGCCAAGAGGCAAGTAATTTTATCAATTGTATTTCTTCTTCTGTTGACAATAAAGATAAGTCGAATTCAGAAGCTGTAAATTTTTTATAAGCCTCAGGAATAGTTTCTATCGCCTTCGCAATAATAGACTTTGCCCGAACATGTGCATATTGAACGTAAAATACTGGATTGTCTTTCGATTGCTCTTTAACCTTGCTAAAATCGAAATCTAAGGTCATATCGTTCCGTCTTGTAAGCATAATAAATCTGATAATATCTTTGCTTACTTCATTTGTCACATCACTCACAGTCATAAAATTACCACTGCGCTTTGACATCTTGATAGGCTCTCCGTCTTTAACGAAATTCACAAGCTGACTTATTCTAACATCGCTTCTAATTTTACCGTCACCAAGAGCATTGATTACCGCTTGAATCCTCTTAACATAGCCGCTATGGTCAGCTCCCAAAATATAGACTAATGTATCGAATCCTCGATCGATTTTGTCTTTAGCATAAGCAAAATCTGCTGCTAGATATGACCATGTGCCATCACTTTTTTGTACTGGTCTATCTTGATCATCTCCATACTCAGAAGATTTGAACAAAAGCTGTTCTTTTTCTTCCCAATTTTCATCAATCTTACCCTTTGGCGGGGGCAGCACACCTTTGTATATTAGACCTTTTTCTTCTAATATTTTTACTGCATCATTTATTTTATTACTATCATGCAGCGACTGCTCTGAAAAGAATATGTCATGGTGCACCCCAAGGTCTCTTAAATCAGACTTAATCAGCGCAAGCATTTCGTTTACTACTATACTCTTAATTTTTTGGCGCATTTCGTGTGTATTCATATCAATTAGCGCCTGGCCAAATTCAGCAGCTATTTTCTGCCCTACGCCCTTTAAATAATCACCAGGATATAACCCTTCTGGTATGACTACAACTTCACCACTCAAAGCTTCCTTGTAACGTAAAAATACACTATCTAGCAAGGTATCAATCTGGGTACCAGCATCATTTATGTAATATTCCTTAGTGACATTGTATCCACATAGACTCAAAACATTGGCAAGAGCATCTCCATATACTGCTCCCCGCGCATGCCCAATATGCATTGGCCCCGTTGGATTCGCCGACACATACTCTACATTTACCTTTTCACCCCTGCCTACATCGACTTCCCAAAAATCTTTGTCATCATTGAGGATGCTTTTTATACATTCATGCCATTTCTCAGCTTTTATTGTAAAATTAATAAAACCTGGTCCAGCAACTTCTATGTGAGCTATATAAGGAATCTCAGCTAAACGTTCTTTGAATTTTAACGAAACCTCTCGAGGATTGCTACCATCCTTTGCTGCAATAATCATTGCAAGGTTAGTTGAAACATCACCGTTTAGCGGATCTTTTGGAATTTCAAGATTAGCTTGATCCCATATATCATCATCTTGGCAAAGCTCATAACCTATATTTTTTAGGTCTGTCCATAAGTCTTTAAAAATATTCATAAACCTGTACTTGCAAAATTTAAGTTGTAAAACGACTGATACTGCTTGATGGCAAAACGATCCGTCATGCCAGCTATATAGTCTGCAATAATCGACATTTTAGATTCTATCTTATCTTCATCAATCATTGTTCTCCATCCAAATGGAAGTAGCTCAATATTTTCAACATATAGCTTAAATAAATCTCTAACTACATTCTGACTTTGAAGGGTTACCGACGCTACTCGATGGTGCTTATACACTTTTTTCATCAAAAAGTCTTTAATTAGTTTTACTTCATAAAAGGTTGAGTCAGTAAACTCCACAAGTTGGCAACCAAGGTCACGAACATCTAATTCCGTTTTAATTTTATACTTTGCAATATTCGCACGAGTTTGAAAAAGTAGACTCTCAATCAAATGATGAGTAAGCTTCCTACCAACTTCATATATTAATCTGTCATCACTGATATCAGGATATGTATTCTTCACCTCATGAATATAACGATCAACAAATTCAATTTCTTGTAAATCTTTATATGTAATTATTTCAGCTCTAATACTATCTTCCAGGTCATGACAAATATATGCTATATCATCTGAGAGAGCTGCCACTTGAGACTCCGCTGACGAACGCTTAGATAGATCAAGACTATGCCTACGATCATACTCAAAGATGTATGCATAAGATTCTCGCTCTTCAACTGGCCCATTATGTTTTACAATTCCCTCAAGTACTTCCCAAGTAAGATTTAAACCATCATAAGCAGCATATTTTTGTTCTAAATAAGTTAATATCTTGAACGAATGTGCGTTATGAGAAAAGCCTCCAAAATTTTTCATACAAGCATTTAAAGCATCTTCACCAGCATGACCAAAAGGTGTATGACCAAGATCGTGTGCAAGAGCAACCCCCTCTGCCAAATCTTCACATAAACCAAGCGCCTTTGACAAGGACCTTGCGATCGTAGAAACTTCTACAGAATGCGTCATACGATTACGATAGTGATCTCCCTCATGGTTCACAAAAACCTGAGTTTTATACTGTAATCGTTTAAAAGAATTTGCGTGAATTATCCTGTCCCTATCTCGTTCAAATTCATTTCTATAAGGAGTTGGCTTCTCTGGATGCACTCTTCCCCTTGAATTTTCAGGCAAGCAGGCAAAACTTTTTAGCATATTAAATCTCTTGAAAAATTTAGCTCTAACTAATATATTGTCATATGTGAATCTTTTCAAACCAATTTTTGGATAACCCTAATACCAAGTCCCAAATTATACTTAATCTATGGAAATAAAAATAACCCCTAGTGCAGTAGTAAGAATTGCCGAACTTATCTCTAAAGATAAACATAAACAAGTTGCATTAAGAGTATCAGTCGACGGCGGTGGATGTTCAGGGTTTATGTATAACTATCAACTAGTTGACTCTGTTAATAGCGACGATTTTATACTAGAAAACAGTGGTGTAAAAGTTGCGATTGACCCTATCTCCCAAGAATTTCTTGAAGGATGCACAATAGAATTTGTTCAAGAATTAGGTAGCAATTATTTTCAAATCACCAACCCAAAAGCTACTGCTAAATGTGGATGTGGCAATTCTTTTGCTGTTTAAACGGTAAAAGTTTTAAAAGCTGCAAACTATAGGCTAGCTAGTTATTTAGGCAACAATAACTGGAATTTGGTATTGAGCTATTTTACTATCCCTAGTAATTATAGTTAAACCTTCTACAATCGCCTGAGCAATAAGAAGTCTATCAAATGGATCTTCATGGTAACTGTTTAATTTTTCAATATATAGTGTATGTTTTATAGTAATCGGTATAGAATCAAAACCGCATTCTAAAATCACTTGCTCTAAGTTATCAGGAGCTTCTAGTTTCCCAAGGCTTCTTTTTATAGCAATTTCCCAAGTGTTTACTGGGCTAACAAAAATGAGGTTTTGAGGATTACTAATAATTTCTCGTGCCTGCGTTGTCAAAGTTGGATCATCTCCTAACCACCATAATAGTGTATGAGTATCAAGTAAATAACCTATTTTCACTCTCCTTTAAACCCTGATAGTAGTTTGGGTGGCAAGTCATCAAAATCTTTAGTAAGCTTAACCAGATTTTTCCAAATACCTGGTTTCCTTGGTGATGATAAAGGCTTAAGTTTTACTAACTTAACTACCGGCCTACCAGCTTTGCATATAATAATATCCTCGCCCATTTCTGCTCTTTTGATTAATTCCGAAAGATGTGTTTTTGCTTTATGAATACTTGCTACTTGCATATTATACCTAAAGTTTAGGTTAGTTCAACTTAGTCCAGTCTAAACTAAGTTTAGCTTAAAAGCAATATTAAGCCTTAAGTTTTTGCAAACAAATCTTCTGTATATTGTTTTGAATCAGCAATCATCCATCTAGAGTATAGTCATAAAACCATTAGACTACACACCCAAATCAACGAGCAGTTTTTTCTCAGAGTTAATTTTTTCTTGTATATAATCAGTCAATTCGCGTGCGTCAGCACTATAAGTGCTAAGCTGTTCGGCACTTAAGCATTCTATAACTTTTACTTTAACAGTTCCCGGCCTTTTTAACCAAAACCCTTTAGGCCAGACTAAACCAGCATTATGGACAATTAATACAATAGGCACTTTTGTATTCAAAGCCAATTTAGCCGCACTAGGCTTAAATTTTACGCTGGAGTCTATTTTAACCGTTCCACCTTCTGGAAATATCACAAGAGATAATCCAGCCTCAATTTTCTTACTACCCTCTGCTAAAATCTGCACAACAGATCTACTATCACTACGATCAACGGCTATCGGCGATACACTTCGGAGCCCAAAGCCAAATACCGGAATGTCAAACAACTCTTTTTTTATTACCCAAGAATGTTGTGGTATTATCAACTGCATAAAGAAGTTTTCCCAAAAAGATTGGTGATTAGACAAAGCTATATAAGGCTTTCCATCAACGGGAAGTTTTTCCCTACCAGTTACCTTAAATTTTATTCCACACACCAACCAAAGTAGATAAATAAATATATAAGAGAAAAGCTCTGCCACTCTGTAGCGCAAGCTATAAGAAATAGATGATAATTGCATTGGTACCCAAAATAGGATAAAAAACAATACCATTGTTACACTAATTATTGTATAAAAAACAAGTACTCTAAATCGCCAAAACATATGAATGTTAAAAAGTTTGATTGGCTGACTATATAGTATTTTTAAAATTGGTAAAACTATAAATTTCTTCACTAACAGATAATTGTTTTTTGCGGTATTTTCAAGGTGATATTATGATAAAAATTGCAGTTTCAGGAGTTCAATCAACTGGAAAACTTCACCTTGGTAACTATCTAGGCTCAATTAAAAATTGGGTACATATGCAAAAAGGTTTTGAATGCTATTTTTTTCTTGCTGACTTGCATTCAATTACAATAGACCAAGACCCAGCCGAATTAAGACAAAATGTTCTGAATTCCGCAGCTACTTATCTTGCTTGCGGACTGGATCCAAATAAATCTACGTTATTCTTACAATCTTCTGTAAAAGAACATTGTGAACTTGCATGGATCTTAAATTGCGTAACACCAATTGGATGGCTTAAACGTATGACACAATTTAAGGATAAGGCAGGTAGTAAGCAAGATAATGCCAATACTGGATTATTCACCTACCCAGTCCTTATGGCGGCCGATATCTTACTGTATAATGCAGACGTTGTTCCTGTTGGCGACGATCAGAAACAACACCTTGAACTTACCAGAGACATTGCCGGAGTGATTAATCGTAAATTTCAAAAGGAAATATTTAAGGTTCCAGAACCTCTTATACAAGGCGTGGCAACAAGGATTATGAGCTTGAAAGATGGCACTAAAAAAATGAGTAAATCTGACCCAAGCGATGCTTCAAGAATAAATATGACCGACAGTGCCGAAACTATTTTGACAAAAATCAGAAAATCAAAAACTGATAGTATCGAAGAAATAACTTATGATCAAGAACACAGACCAGAAGTTGCCAATTTAATTAGTATATTTGCCGCTTTGTCTGGCTCTAGCGTTGAAACTATATTAAATAGCTACCAAGGTAAGGGTTTTGCCGGCTTTAAATCAGACTTGGCAGAACTTATTATCACACATTTAAAGCCAATAAATGTCGAATATTCCAGGATAATTAAGGATAAAGACTATATATATAATTCGCTAAAAAATGGAGCAGAAAAAGCCCAGAAAGTAGCCTCCCAAACCTGCACCAATGTACTCAAACAGTTTGGATTACTGTAACCTTCACCTAAGACTTACTGATGAAGGTTACTGTAAAATTAGCTAAACTCAAAGCCTCCCGTAAGCCCATCGACTAAGTTAGTTAAATTAGGATCTAAAAATTGTCCTAGTAATTCTGTTTTATCAAAAAAACTATCACCATACCAAAAAGAGGTAGCTTCCTCAAAAATAGCTTTAAAAACATTATGCTTTTTCTGATCATGATGTTCTTGCTTTGCTTTCATTGCTCCTTTTACTGGTTCGCCTCCTAAAGCATCTCTAGACCTAGTTATATTAAATCTATGTAGACCCATAATAGACCTCTTGTTTTAGATTACCTACAAGGAAATGTTTACATATTCCTTAATTCTAGATTAACTAATTAATATTAAATTATCGTTAATTTTTTAGAAAAAACAAATATATGCGATGAGATGGCATCACTAATTGTAGGAATCGTTATCAATGAGAGACTGCAATATAATAAACATAATCTTCCTCTTCTAGAAGAAGTCTATAATTTACATTATTAAATTGTTTCTTAAGTAGAAAATCATTTATTGTTTTTCGATGATTTTTGTATTGTAGCGCTACCTTGGGATCAACATTATTAATTAAATCATTAAACTCTGAGTCGGTTATAAAAGCTACCCCCTTCTTATACAACCCTATAAGGTCATACTCGTATTGCCCAGATGCCATGTTTATATTATTAAAGACGCAAGTCTCAATTACGTTCCGCCTGAGAGAGCTATATGGCGCTGGAACTTGGTAATCTCTCAATATTTTCAATTTACCCTTATATTCATCAGGATTCTTTAATTTTGCCTTTAATACTTCTCTAATAGATAAGTCTCTAATAATAGTAGGATCAACCGCTTTCACATAATATGTATTCCAAGAGAGGTGAATTGATTCTGTAGAAAATATCAAATTAAAATTCAAAAATACACTAGTGGCCAAAAATAGAACCCCAATAACATAACGCAAGTAGATATTAACATGTTCTAATGCAAGAACGCCCAAAGGGAGCAGAAACGATATAACTGTAAAATAAATAGTTATATACATTGAACCCATTTTTATACTCACAACTAAGTAAACAATAGATATAACAAGAGTTAGAAAAATATATAGATAGTCTCTTTTATAAAAATCCATATCATTTTTTAGAGGTATAATTGCTTTGTATAAAAGCCCTAGGAGGGTAAGGAGGAAAACGGCAATATGAAGATTGGAAGAAACTATTCCATATAAAAACACGCGATAGACTCCTAAATCCTGTCCAAAATTAGTCTGTGTCATTTTAATTTGAGCAATTACTGCTTTGGGAGGTATTTGGGATAAAGCGGCAAGAGCAAATAAAAATACAAAGAATGATTTTAGAAGAGGCACAAGATTTTCTTTAATTTTCCAAGAAAGCCGATCTAAAATAACTAGAGTTATAAGTGGAGTAATGAGCATGGCACTTAATTTAGTTGCCGCCGCCGCTGCAACCGCCACAGCAATTGTGTAAAGGTCTTTTTGAGTTAAAAATTCTTTTTGTGCTGTTAGATAATATGCTAGCGCACTCAAGAACATCGTTTGAGAAACTGTTCCAAACCTAAGAGCAAAATACCCTGTTGCAGGAAAGGAAAGATATAATAATAGGATAATTGATTTTATAAAATTATCTTTGGTATATAACGAAGCTATTCTATATAAAACAAACGCCGTACCCATTGTAAAAAAAAGTGACACCTGCCTTGGGGTTACAACAAGTGGCACATCAATACCATAATGTACACTAAGGAAATAAAAAGGGTACGTTAAGCAGACAAGAGGAAACCAAAAGATCCAACCATAGGCGTAGTCGTGAAGAGCAAAAAATTTGCCACTTTCATGATAGCGCCTCAGCGAGGCTTGAAAAGCATAATCATCAATTTCCCTAACTGCAGTCAAATCAAGGCTTGAGGAAAAAATAAAATTTTCTATAAATAGATATATAAATGCACTAGTATACAGAGCAATTGTTAGAATGATCCAAGGTGAGTATTGCGAGAGAAAATTTTTACTCATAACATGCAACAATTTGCTTACAAAAAATTGTCTTGGACTCTAAAGGAAAGCTAGCATTAAATCAAGTGTATATATGGAATACAAAAATATAATTCTGACTCCTGATATTGAAGGTGTTCTTATCGATCTAGATGGCACTCTCTACGACTACGAGGCCTCTCACAAAAAGGCATTGCAACGTTGCAGCACGGCTTTTTTAAATGATTTTCCTGGTACTATTTCCTCAGAAGAGTTTTTTATAAAATACAGAGAAAAACGAAAAAATGTCACGTCAAGACTTTCCCCACAAGGGTCCTGTAGATCACGTTTCTTTGCATTCCAAGAACTTTTTGAGGAAATAAAAATCCCTCAGGCCTTTAACAAGGCACTAAAATATGAAGCTCTATATTGGCAATCATTAATTGATAATATGGAATTAAATAGGGATGCGGAATGGTTTTTAAAAACATGCAAAGAGAGAAATATACGAACTTGTATTGTGACTGACATGCAAGCACATTTTCAGGTTCAAAAATTACAAAAACTGAAAGTGGATCACCTAATCGACTACCTAGTTACATCTGAAGAAGCAGGCAGAGAAAAGCCTAATCCGGAAATATTTTTGCTTGCCCTGGCAAAACTTGATTTACAAGTAAATAATGTTATTATGATCGGGGATGATCAAATAAAAGATATTGAAGGCGCGCAAAAGCTTGGAATTAAAGCATATCAAGTAAATCTAAATGGCAATTAAAAAACAGTTTGCAAAATTTATTGTTGTAGGGGTTTTCTCTACTATAGTAAATTATAGCTTTTTCTATTTCTTATATGAGTTTCTAGGAGTGTACTACCTTACATCTGCTGCAAGTGGTTTTATTGCAGGAGTTTTAGCTGGTTACGGATTCAACAAGAAATGGACATTCGGTATCAAAGAAAAGGCTAAAAATTATGTTTATAAATATTATATAATATACGTTGTCTCCCTAGTATTGAGTCTGTTTGTTCTCAAGTTCTTAGTTTCGCAAATAGGCCTAACTCCAGAAATTGCCAATTTATTAACGATAGGATTTACAACAATTACCAATTTTATTGGGATCAAAGCCTGGGTATTTAGAGTATGAATATATCTAATATTTACCGTTCTATAGTCAATTCAGGAGTATTTGGTGCTAGGAATGATGGAGCGAAGCCTATAAATAATAGGAGAGCGACGAATGACGACGTCACCAAGTACTCATCAATTGACTATAATTATATTTTATTTTACCTAGGGCTCACCTTGAAAATATTTCTTGGGTGCATCTTGGCTTCGAAATTTCTTACAGATCTTTTTATACCTTTCATAAGTTATTTTGTAGATAGTGGGTTTGCAAATCCATACAAACATTTTCAAAGCACCAGTACTAATGCTGCATTTCCGTACCCTACTTTAATGCTGTACATTATGTCAGCACCAAGAATATTATTTGGATGGCTAGGGGCTGAAAATAGTTTTATTATTCTTTTTCTTTCGAGGCTTCCATTGCTCATTGCAGACATAAGCATATTTTTTATACTAAAATCTTGGCTCAAAGATAAGTACCTATCAAAATTAATATGGTTCTATTGGCTTTCCCCTGTAATTATATATATTAGCTATATACATGGACAACTTGACTCTGTCCCCGTAGCTCTCTTGTTTTTTAGTCTTTATTTCCTTTTTAAGAATAATACTAAATTGTCAGCCTTATTCCTCGGGCTGGCTCTTGCAACGAAGACAAGCATATTGATAACATATCCATTCTTTTTTCTTGCTCTGATGTCAAAGAATATAAAAATTAAAGACTTGTTATTGTTCTTTGCTATTGCTGTTTCTAGTTTTTTTATTATCAACTTACAGTACATTTTTGATCCATATTTTTTACAAATGGTTTTTCAAAATCAAGAGCAAGCAAAGCTTTTTGATCCACTTATCCCAATAGGTGGTCATTACATATATATAATTCCTGCTGCAATACTTGTTCTGTTTGTCCATGGAGCTTTGCTTGGACGCTATAATAGAAATATTTTTATGATGTTTTTAGGATTCAGTTTTAGCATCATATTGCTGTTTATTACTCCCATGCAAGGTTGGTATTTTTGGTTAATTCCCTTTTTATCATATTTTTACATCAAGGAGGAAGGAAGAGCTCCTCTTCTTTTTTGGGGGTTGCAAATTTTTTACCTTCTATATTTCATTTGTTCAGAAAATGCAGACTATTTTAGTGTGTTACAGGCTATCTCACCAGACCTAGCCAAGTCTAAAATCTTATATTATTATTTAAGTGATATGGGCTTTGATAGTTTTAAGCTTTTGAACCTTATTGTTACTGCATTGCAAACGACTCTTTTATTGAATTGTTTCTGGATTTATAAAAAAGGATTTGAGAGTTATGTCAATAAAATCATCACCTCAACACCATTTCTCATTGGCATTGGTGGCAATTCAGGAGCCGGTAAAACAACTATTTCAAATGCTTTACTAGATATTTTTCTTCCTCAGAACACTACCATTCTACGGGGAGATGATATGCATAAATGGCAAAGAGGTGATGAAAATTGGCAAGAATTCACACATCTTGATCCTATGGCCAATCACCTTCATAAGGAAATAGATTTTCTAAAAAAGCTCAAGTCAGGTAAAACGATTTATCGTAGACATTATGATCATAACACTGGAAAATTTACAAACGAATCAGCTCTGACTCCAAACAATTTGATTATTTTCGAAGGTTTGCACCCTTTCTATTTGACTGCTCAAAGGACCTTATATAATTTAAAAATATTTGTAAACCCACACAGAGATCTTCTTTTTCACTGGAAAATTTCAAGGGATATGGCCAAACGCGGATATTCCAAAGAAAAAATTATAGAGCAACTTCAGAAACGGGACGAAGATTCAAAGAAATATATTGAGACCCAAAAGAATAAAGCGGATATTTTAATTGAACCAACACCAGTTAAAACAATTGAGAATATTGGTGATAAAGATGAAATTGTAGAAATATACTACAAGCTTCTTCTTTCAAACTCTGTTTATATTGAGTCCATCGTTGCTACTTTAAAAAATATAGAAACCATAGATATTAAACATGATTATGCAGAAGAGGAACACCAGCGTTTAATAATCAAAGGCACCTGCAGTTCAGCGCAAATAAGAAAAGTGGCCGACTCTTACATTAGCGGACTAGAAGAGCTTGGGATAGGTAGTAGCGTATGGCCTAATGACTGTTTCGGCGTAGTGGTTCTTTTACTCACATATTATATTTTTGAGATTGCAGAATATGATAAAAAATAAGACTAGACTTCCTTCGAAACTCGCTACCAAAGAACAGATGCTAGGAGCCCACGGAGCGCAACACCGGAGCGTACTTAATGTACGTGAGGATCTGAGCACCGGAGCGACAACGCAGGAAACTTTGGAAGTAGCGTCTCGAAAGAAGTCTATTATACCAAACCTCAGATTAAATGAAACAAATGAATTTCAGGACGAGCTTGCGCAGCGTACACCTGTACGTGAGCACAAGGGAGATCCACAAAATTCGTTGTGTCATTTAAAAATGGGATTTGGTATTAAAGATCTCGTCTTCATGTCAAAAACTATAGGTGATAATTCGGCTTATGCTCAGGGAGGTGGAGGAAATATTTCAGTAAAATTAGATCAAAATCAAATGGCGATAAAAGCTTCTGGTTACCTTTTAAAAAATGTAACCGAAGAAGATGGCTATTGTATTGTCGATTATCCTAAAATTTGTGATTATCTATCTCACCCAGATGAGGATGAAACCATTTTTTCAACGAAAATAAAATCTTTTGCCGAAAGGTCAGAGAAGCGCCCTTCGATGGAGACAGGTTTTCATGCTTTGCTTGGAAAGTTTGTATTACATACTCACTCTGTTTATGCGAACCTTATTAATTGTTCAAAAGAAGGAAAGGATATTTGTTATCAGCTATTTCCAAAAGCAGTTTGGATTGATTATGCAACTCCAGGGAGGCTTCTAACTATTAAAATTCAAGAAGCTTTGCAGTCTGTACCGGATGATCCCAACAGACCTCTTTCAAAACTCGCTCCTGACGAGGAAATACAAGGCGCATACGGACCACAGAACCGCAGCGTACTAAATGTACGTGAGGATTCGAGGACCGGAGCAACGCAGCAGTTACCGTTGGGAGTAGAGTTTCGAAAGAGGTCTAATGTAATATTTCTTCAAAATCATGGAGTTATAGTCTCTGGAGAAACTGCACTAGAGGTTTTAAACATTCACGAAGAATTAAACAATGTAATTCAACGCTATTTTAACCTTGGTAGCAATTCATTTAAGAATAGCACACAAGAAACTGATATCGAATACATGAAAAACAATATCCTATTTCCCGACCAAGCTGTCTATACTTTAGCTGGCGCGGAAATTTTAAATAGCTTAGCTGCAAAAGAGACAATAGCCGCATATAATTTTATTTATACAACAATTACAGAAAAGGGCTTAAGTAATAATTTCTTACCTAAAGAAATGGTTGATATTTTACTTGAGATGGATAGCGAAAAATATAGACAGAATGTTTTAAAAAATGATTTACATTAATCACCGGATCAACACTATTGAAGAGCTTGAGAAAGTGCCAGAGCAAAATGGCGTTGAACTTGATATAAGATATCATGAAAATGAACTCGTACTTCATCATGATCCATTTAATCATCATAAAAACAAACCAGAAATTTTTGAAAATTTACTAAAAAAATGGCGCCACGAAGGGCCAATGATATTAAACATAAAAACAGAAGGTATAGAGAAAGCCTGTATAGAACTTATGAACAATTATAAAATAAGTAATTGGTTCTTTCTTGACCTCTCAATGCCATATTTCGTAATTTATAGTAATATTGCAAAAAACAATGAAATAACAGGTTTTTCACCAGAAAATCTAGCTGTACGTTTTTCTGAGCATGAACCCCTTGAGTATGCTTTATCATTCTCTGGCAGGGCAAAGTGGATTTGGGTTGATTGTTTTACCAAGATGCCTCTTAATGAATCTTCATATGATAAAATAAAAAAAGCCGGATTCAAAATATGTATGGTTTCTCCAGAATTACAGAAACACCAACTCACAAGAATCCAGGAATTTAAAGAACAGCTTACTAACCTTCCGGTTGATGCAGTTTGTACTAAACGTCCTGATTTATGGGGACAAGTTTTATAGTCAAACTCATTGAATTAGGTGATATAGTAAATCACTTAGTGTTTTGTGTAAAACTTGATTTGTCATTCCCTCGGAGGTGGGAATGACAATAAGGAATACTAAATCTCTATCAAGTTAGGAAGCTATAAATAACAATAGAATTTACGAGGATATTATTCTGCCAAATAACAATAGACTTTTTGCGAACCTCGCTCCTGACGAGGAAATTCAAGGCGCATACGGACCACAGAACCGCAGCGTACTAAATGTACGTGAGGATTCGAGGACCGGAGCAACGCAGCAGTTACCGTTGGGAGTAGAGTTTCACAAAAAGTCAGATGATATACAAATAATTATACCAATGACTGGTAATGGGTCGAGATTTAAGGCTGCTGGCTATAAACGACTTAAACCATTCATAGAGGTACATGGTCATCCGTTGATAGAATGGGTTGTTAAATTATTTGCAGAAGATAAGAATAAAATAACTTTTATTTGCCAAAATCAGCACCTGAGCTTATTGGATTATGTTAAACCAGAACTGACAAGAATTGCTCCGGAGGCCAGAATTTTTCCTATATATGATTGGAAGAAAAAAGGCCCAGTTGCAGATATTTTAACTGCCTCAGAGATTATAGATGATAACAAACCAGTTCTAATTAGTTATTGTGATTTCTATATGAATTGGGACTATTTGGCATTTAAAACTGAGGTGAAAAAAAGGAACTCTGATGGAGCTATTCCATGCTATACCGGGTTTCATCCTCACTTAATTCCTAAAAATAATCTTTATGCTAGTTGCAGCGTAGATAGTAATGAGAACCTAATTGAAATACGAGAGAAATTTTCGTGGGAAATCGACAAGACTATGGCTCGGCATTCTCCAGGAGTGTATTATTTTAAAGATGGATATACACTGAAAAAATACTGTCAGCAGCTTGTAGATGCAGATGACAATATTAAGGGAGAGTATTACATGAGTTTACCATATAATTATATGGTAAAAGATAGTTTAAAAGTCTGGTGCCCAACAAATGTTAATCATTTCTGTCAATGGGGAACTCCTAGAGATTTGGAAGATTATGTATCTTGGATCAATACAATAAAGAATTGGAAAAAATGATTATACTAATACCGATGGGCGGACAAGGAACCAGATTTAGTGATGCTGGTTATAAAATAAATAAGGCTTGTATCCCAACCACAGACCGCCATAGTGGTAAAAAACTACCTATGATAATTTGTGCAATGAAAGATATTCCAGGCATAGATGACCCTAAAAACAAAATCATCTGCGTGGATCGTGATTTTCACGAACACAATGGAACCGAGCAAACAATTAGGGAATTTTTTCCTAATACCACATTTATTCATGATCATGTACTAATGGACCAAGCCTATGGTTGTTTCTTAGCCAGGGAATTCCTTCAAACTGATGATGAGTTATTTATCGGAGCCTGCGATAATGGCATGATCTTTGATGCTGAAGAATTCAACAAAGCTCGTCATGAAGCAGATGTCTTAATGATCAGCCATTCAAATGATGATAATATTGAACAGAACCCTAATGCTCATAGTTGGGCAAAGCTGAAAAATCAAAATAGCAAAGATCTTACTTCAATATCCCTCAAAAAAACTGTAAGTGATAACCCTATGCAGGACCATGCAACAACTGGCATGTTTTGGTTTAAACATGCTAATTCATTCCTTGAACATCTAGAAACCATGATATGGAAAAAAGATACTTTAAACGGCAAATATTACGTAGACAAGGTGCTACAATATTGTATTGATGCTGGCTTGAGAGTTCAATATTTTGATATTAAATATATATGCTGGGGAACTCCCTCTGATTATGAAAATTATGAAAATACAGTTACCTATTGGAGTGAATTTATAAAAAAAGAGCACATTATCTGATGACAAATACAAACAAACTATCAATTGTTATTCCATGCTTTAATGAGGCTGATAACATATTGATTGTTATAGAAAAATTTCAAAATATCTTAAGCTCTACTGTTCATTCGGTTGAAATAATTGTTATTGATGGCGGATCTACAGATGACACCCCTACAAAATTAAAAGCCCGATTCAAAGACCTGGACTCCAAGAAATTTACGTTAATTCTACAACAAGAACGTGGTGGTTATGGCCATGATATTATATATGCCCTTTGCCAAGCCACAGGAGATGTTCTCTCATGGACTCATGCTGATTTACAAACGGATCCTAATGATGTAATTACGGCTTACGAATTATATATTAAGGAGGAAAAAAAAGGCGCGTTAATCATTAAAGGCAAGCGCAAGAATAGAAAGCTTTTGGAAGCCTTTTTTACTCTTGGAATGCAATTTGTTACATGGATAGCTTTAAAAACGTACCTTGATGATATCAATGCGCAACCAAAACTATTCTCAAAAGAATTTTTTACTACACATTTAAAGCAAGGAGCGCCGAATGATTTCTCTCTTGACCTTTATACTCTTTATCAAGCAAAAAAAAATAAGTACAAAATTGTAACTTTTCCTGTTTATTTTGCCCAGCGTCTACAAGGAGAAGCAAAAGGCGGAGGATCGTGGAAGGGACGTATCAGACTAATATGGCGCACATTTAAATATATTTTTGAGCTAAAAAGAAAGATAGAAAAATCATAGATTAGAAATACTCGTTCTACAATAAAATGTACCCGATATATTATCACGTAGTAGAGTTAAGTTGTTGACGGTATTATTGTTTCCAACAATAATACTGCACACTAAAAATTTAAAGAAAGAAATTATACTTAGATTTTACTAAAATTTTTGGTTTGGATAATTAATTTAACAAAAAACTAAGGTATTTATATGAAGAAAAGACCGCTAGAAGAAAAAAAATTTGATTTACACAGCGCTAGAGGAGCTGAGCATTCTGAAGAGGAAGAAGAAATTGGAGAAATGGAAAGAGCGGTTGACACGGCCGAAGAACTCATAAGACATGCTACGCCTGGTTTATATGCTGCTATTCTTGCTCACGATATAGAGGCAACTGGTGCGATTTTAGATCCACTTGACCAAGCTTTAGAGGCTCTTGGTGATGTTCCTGGCATATTGAATGAGGTGCTAAAAGGAACTGGAATTGCCCCAGGTCATGTAGGGTTAAGGCCAGGCGAGCTTGCCCATCAACTTGGTTTTCATGATATTTGCCAATTTCTTGTTGAACAACAAGGTGATGACATAGAATGTGATGTTGCCGGACAAGATGAATAACCTCAAGTTAACTTGAAGTTATTCTTCTCAATATACCTGAGGCAGCCAATCAAAATCTTCTAAAGCTTGGTATACAAAGACCAAAAGAACAATTCCGAAAATTGCCATTAGTATACTAAGTAGCACCTCTCTAAATTTTTTAAATTTCCAGGCTAATATGGCTAGTATAAGCATTGTACCAAGGCTATAGTAGCCGCCACTTGCAATAATTTCAAAAACCACATTATCAACAAAATAGGAAATTACTGGCCTAGTTCCACTATCCGCAAAACAATTACCTATTGGTCTTAAAATAAGGTAAAGAACAATACATAGTTTTTTTAACGATAAACTTCTAATTCCAAAACTTGAAATTAACGATACAAAAGAATTTTGCGAGTCTTGACTGTGTTCACGTACCTGTTCGCTGCATGACCCGGCCCGGCCATGGAATTCAGTTGTCTTATTTAATTTAGAACCTGGTGTAATACTACTCATAAGTTAATTTATATTCCTTCTCTTTCTATCATTTTTTTCTTA
>JANNVO010000060.1:0-2618 GCA_031414475.1 Rickettsiales bacterium | reverse complement strand
GAAGATTACCGATTCCAAAAGCAGTCGGCTGGCCGCCTTAATCAATGAAGGCAACGCCGAATCAACGCGCCTCTACAACGAGCTCCAGGCCGCCAAGTCCCTCGACAAGGTCGCGCAAAAGGCACTCTCCAAAAAATTCACCGCCGCGAGTAGCAAGGCGACAGCACTCCGGTCTCTTGCCGAGATGGGCGAAGAATTCATGGCTAAGCGACTTGAGTTTGCGGCGGATAGCCGGAAACGAGCAGCTACCTACGAAAATCCTGCGCTCAAAAAACGCACCTTGGCCACCACCGCCAAAATGGAACGCGAGTACTTCCTTTGGTGTGAGTACCACGGGAAAAGCCCGACACTGCTATCTGAAGCAGCCACCAAGCCGAAACCTCAGAAACCCGTCCAGGAGCCTGCCGCCAAGGTTCGGGCATCCAAGCATGGCGGTCGACGTTCCGGGTCGGGTCGAAAGGCGCTGGGAAAGAAGCAACTGCTGCTGCGAGTGAAACCGGCTACGGTGAAGCGCCTGAAGGAAGCCGCCAAGAAGGGCGGCTTCGATACCCCAGGGGAATGGCTCGATGCGCAGTTGGCAAAGGCGGGATGACTAGCGAATTGAAATAAGATATCACTAATCAATTTGATGTGGCGATGAACCAGAGCTGTTTCCTCAAACTGTCTTCTTTGGTTTCTGGTCGCCCTTCTTCATGCCGATTTCATCGGCGAGCATGGCGGCGGTGACAACTTTCACGCCCTGGACTGTTTTCCCGAAGAGGTGTTTGAAGTGACGCTCGTCTCCGGTCAGAAGGTGCGAGCACTGATAGGCCACGGCGGAACCAAGAATGTGCCGGTCCTTCTCCACCAACTCGACACCGGGCAGGTCCGCCACGAGCTGTGTAAGGGTGATGGCCTGCACCAGGCTTTGAAGGTGGGGAAGGCGCGCTGCGAACTTTCGCTCCAGATTGCGAAAGGCTTCATCCGCTGCGGCCTGGCTGGACACCAGGTCAGCCTTCTTCCGGACAGCTTCGAGAAAAAGACCCATGAGGCTTCCGGGGAGTGCCGCCGAAAACAACACGTTGGCGTCGAGGAACACCTTCACTTGAGCTTGAACCCTTTCAATCCCTCTTCATTGAGCCGTTGAAACTCGGCGATTCGCTCGTCGGTATAAATTTCGATGGGGTAGGTGGCCGCCGGGCGCAGGACGAGGCCTTCGGAGGTCTCTTCGAGAATGGCTTGCCCACCCAGGCCAAACTTCTCCCGAAGCTCCTTGGGAATCGTGAGGGTTCCGCGATGATTGATTTGAACGATTGTACTCATGTCGTTCAGATTATCACCAATTCAGCTTTTCAGCAATACTGTTTAGGCGACAATGCCTGACTTGGGACTGCCTTCGGTCGGCGGGGTCCTGGGCTCGACTCAACGGAGAAGCAAAGGAAGTGTTATCAAATCGCCCAAATGTGTCCGCCAAAATGCAAAGAGTCTGTTATCATCTGCGACCAAAAAAGGCCAAATCCGAGTTGAAATTCAGGCCAGCGCATGGGTTCTACCGGTTAAATCCAAAACGGACAGCCGTTTCGATTGTCCCCAATTGGGGACAATCCGGGCCAGGGCAGGGGAGGGGGCTCGGAGCTGGTGCGGCAAGAAGGTCCGGCGTACTTGATAAACGCAATCTTTTTCCTACTGCCAAAGGTGTGTTTGGCCAGAGTACGATAACCTATTTTATCGTATTCAATATGGGCCAATCATGGCGGTGTGCCGTCCAACAATCGATATTTTCCATTTGTCACCAATTGGGGACAAATGGCGAAGTATGCACTACGGGCTGAATCGATTGCGTTGACCAAACACCTGGCGAATATCCCGGGGCTGAAGCCGTCCATCGTCTGCAATGACGGTTTGGAATGCCATCTTGGCACCTGTCCATTCCAGGAGAGGAAGTTCGATGTTTCCGCATCGACTAGGGTGACACCAATAAGGTGTCTTGGTTAGGGCCACGTGCTTTCTGCAACTCATTGGGCGAAACTCATAAATACCGCATTCACTACCCCTTAAAAATGGGCATGGAAGTCCATTGAAATCGCGGCTTGGAATGGGGTTTGGAAGTGTCCCGTGGCCGGTTTGTTTCTCAATGTGGTCGACTTCAATTGGATAAAGTTGAACATTGTAGTGGCAACACGAGGAACACCCACTTTGGCAGGCAATGTGTGGTGTAATCGCTTTTCCAATTTCATCCATGGCTCGGTAAATGGCGGTTAGCTTCAACTCTCGTGGGAGCTGGGCGATAAGTGACGGAAGGCGGTCTTCCATCTCTTGAATATGATTTGGTAACGCCTCGACCAAGCGCCCCATGTTGGATACGCAATTAGCGTGGGCGATCTTTGGGTCAGTTTCAGTGAGGTTATGCATGCGACGAATGTGGTAGGAGTTCTGGTCTCAAAAAAAATTATATAATTCGTGCTTTACTTCGATTCTGTGGAATGACCCATCTACGCTTTAGGGGGTGGCGGAGAACTGCTAGGGCTTCCAAAAGCGTGCCCACCAGAGTTCGGCCCGCACCTCGGCCTTTTCGCCGGGAGACTCGCTGAACTCATCCGATTCGAGACTGCCGTAGAACTTCTCCTTCATCCGTAGGT
>JANNVO010000059.1:0-2328 GCA_031414475.1 Rickettsiales bacterium | reverse complement strand
GACATGCAATGTTTACTTATGATGAAGGTGATGTTATTGAACTCAAAATATTTATAGGCGCAGTATTTGGATTCGCTATAGCAATGTCCATGATCGCTAAGCCTATGAAGGTTACAAATCGGCAAGTAATGTATTTTGTGATTCCTATTCTTGCTACATTAACAGTATTGGTTGCGGTTCTGAATCCAGAGAAAAAATGGTTAGTTGCTATATGGGCATTCTTGCTGATTACTTGCCATTATTCATTCGTATTTCTCGGCACCAAAGTTAATTCTGAATCAAAAGGAATTACCGAATAAAAAGAAGCAGAACAATAAAGGGTGCTGCGAATGGGTGAGTGATAACGAACCCATTCGACTGCGCCCTTAGTTGAACAAGCCCGGAGCGGGGTTGGCTCCCGGCTTATGGAATTTGTGTTGGCGGGTTCCCTGCCAGCTCCGGTGCCTGTGGTGCATATCCGCCCGTTTTCCCGGTGGGTGGTGGTGCATCGGGCTGCCGTGCCCCGCCATTTTTGCGCCCATCATCCATCGCAAGTTCACGATCGGGCGTTTCATGACCCGCATTTCCATGGCGCGCGCATGGTTCGCCATCGCCTTGTCCGGTGACCCGGAAAATGCCTTCTCGTTTTGGTTTGATGAAGCCGGTGTGTTTCATGCGCAGGAACGAAGGGTGGCGGGTGGCGGGCGGGCGCGGCGCCAGGCGGGGAGCAGCTGGAGGAGCTTTCGCATCGGCTCGCCACAGCAGGGGCACGCGACGGTGTGCGCGGGTTTTTTCGTGGCAATGGCCGCAGCGCCGATGAGCAGGGGTCGCCCGGTGTGGAAGGCGATGCGCTCGCGTTTCGCTTTTGCGGCGGGATGGCAAAACCCATGGTAGCGCACCGCGCGCAGGCCGCATGGCAGGACGTGCCGGAGGTATCTCCTTACAAACTCACCTCCCCCGACGGTATCAGTGCAGGCGGCGTCGCCATGGGCGCGATCCTTCCAGCGGAAGCTGACGTGGGTATCGGTTATGGATAAAATCCGTGAGTCGCCGATGGCTGTGCGGCAGACGTAGCGACCCAGATATTTGATGATGTTCCCGCCGCTGCCGAAGGGTTTGAGGTCCACTCCCCAGTCCTTTTTCCAGACGGCGGGATCGATCCGGGGTCGCGGATGTTGCCGGGCAAGCGCGGCGAGGCCATCGCGGAAGCGGGCGCGGAAGATGCTCCGCAAAACGGGCTGGGGAACGAGGAAGTTGGCGTTCTTCACGGTGACGACCCGGCCGTCTGCGGCGATCCCGGCACCCGGCACGATGCAGTGGATGTGGGGGTGGAAATGCAGGCGCTGGTTCCAGGTGTGGAGCACCATGGTGAAGCCGCCGGTGGCCGCGCCGAGCCATTTTGGGTTGGCGAGCGTATCGGACAGCGCCGAGGAGGCGGCGGCGAAGAAGAGTTGATAGGTCTCCTTTGCCTGCGGTGTGAAAAACAATGGGCGGAGTTCCTCGGGCAGCGTGAAGGTGACCATGAAATAAGGTGCGCCGACGCGCTTGCCCAGCTCGCGCTCCACCCATTCCGCCGTGGCGTTTTTCCCGCACTGGGGGCAGGAGCGGTGGTTGCAGGAATGGAAGTGGAACTCGCGCTTTTCGCATGACGCACAGGCATGGAGATGCCCGCCCATTTCCGCAGTGCGGCAATGGGTGATGGCCCAGGCGGCGCGGCGCTGTGCCTTGTTCATCGCGTGACGGTGCTCACGCAGATGCCCTGGCAGGAAGCGGCGCAGCGCGTCGATGACGGTGGCTGCCATGTTTTTCGCTCCGGGCCTGTTTAACGGGGCAGTTCCTCGCAGAGCTTTTCCACGAGGGCGCGGCTGTCCTGTTCGCTGCGGTGGGTGAGGTGAAGATAGATCATGGTGGTGTCGATGTCGCTGTGGCCTAACAGGGACTGCACGGTATGGAGGCTGGCACCGGCTTCGACGAGATGGGTGGCGAAGGAATGGCGCAAAGTGTGGGACGTGCATACGGGGATGTTGAGTTCCTTGCGGGCTGCGACCATGAGACGCTCGAGGCTGCTCACCGGCATCGGTGTCATGGCCGCGTGCATGCGCTCTGCGACTTTATCGGGTGAACAGAGACCGCGCCCGACGCCGGGAAAGAGCAGCAACGGGTGGCGGTGAACCTTCCAGTAGCGGCGCAGATCCTGGATCATCGTTCTGGAAATGGGCACCATGCGGTCTTTGTTGCCCTTGGTTTTGCGCAGCCAGAGTTTGCCGCCATCCGCGTCGATGTCATGGATGGTGAGGGAAAGGCATTCCGAAACGCGCAGTCCGCAGCAGTAGATGAGCTTGAGGGGGA
>JANNVO010000058.1:0-2257 GCA_031414475.1 Rickettsiales bacterium | reverse complement strand
GTTGATAATGAGGTCACTATCGGAGATAATGTAGTGATATTTCCAAATTCACTGATTATGCCAGGTGTTAAAATTGCTAACAATGCTGTAATTATGAATGGTAGTGTTGTCACGAAAAATGTTGAGGAAGGTGGTATCGTCGGTGGAAATCCAGCAAAGTTCATTAGACAAAGAAAATCAAATCAAACTTACAAACTTAACTATAAGTATTGGTGGATCAACTCATAAAGACTTAAAATACAAATGCTACTAATTTAGTCGTCAATACAAAATTAATAAAATGCTAGTGAACGAAACTAAAAGCACCGATCTCAAGAAAATATTAGTTTTCTCAACTATCTCTCCTTTTCCCTTGAATAGTGCCGATAGAGTTCGGTTAGTACAAATAGTTAAAAGTCTAAGTCAGGTTGCTAATGTAAAACTAGTATATTTAGAGCGATTGTGGGATAAAAGACAGAGTAAAGACGTAGAGATAGCTGGAGTTGATATTATCAGCATACCTGTGTCTAAGCCAGAATTCTTTATAGAAATGCTCAAGTCATTCATGTCTTTCAAATCTTATGCTGTATATAGGTTCGCGAGCAAGAAGAATATTGATTTTTTGAAAGAAGAAATAGATAAATACCAACCCGATGTTTTCTGGGGATATCAGACAGATACCTATCCATTTTTCAAATGTTTGCAAAATAAAGAAGTTAAGAAAGTCATCGATTTAGTTGATAGTATTAGTTTTAACTATGTACTTGCCAGAAGTCAACAGGTTGTGTCTCTAAAGTCTATAATCAGTAGAAACACACAAATTAATCTTGATCTTTCTGAAATTGCTTTGCTCAAAGAAAGTGATCTAACGATAGTATCATCTTTGCAAAATTTGCAGTATTTAAATGACAGCTATTCCTCTAAACATGTTTATCCTGATATAAAAGTATTGCATGGTTATGTATCAGACAACTTGAAAAATTATCGCTGGCAATTTCGTGAGAACCGTGAGAAAATTTTACTGTTCGTTGGCTATCTAGATTACCCACCAAATCAGGTTGCTGTCCGATATATAATTGATAATGTTTTGCCCAGTATCTCCACCAAACTACCTAGCTTTAAATTTATTGTTTGTGGTGCTGGAGAGGAAAAATTAGCGGAGGAGTACAAAGACAATAAAAATGTTGTCTTTAAGGGGTTTGTAGATGATTTGTATGAACAATACCTAACTGCAAATCTGCTCTTGTCTGCTGTTCCTTTTGCTTCTGGCGTACAGCACAAAATCATTGAAGCAATGGCTATTGGTCTTCCTTGTATTATTTCTCAAGAATCAGCCCTTGCAAATGGAGTTGTTCATGGAAAAGACGTATTAGCGTGTAAAAATCCAGATGAATTCGTTGAAAATATTATGAGTGTAATCAACAATCCAGATATTGCAATAGGTCTATCTACAGCTTCTCGTGAGTTTGTAAACAGCCATCATACAGCTTCTCAGCAAGCTCTCTCGGTTCAAAATATATTAGACGGTCTGTACGCTACCAAAGATAGTTAATTTCTTGCTTTACTATTATGGAGTAATACTGGCATCATTCTCAAGCAGAATTTTTGCTAGTTTTACTCTCAATAATTGATTGATATATTAGTTTTGTTTCTTCTACCATTCGATCTGTAGTAAACTCTTTAACAAATTTTTGTAAACCCTTGTTTCCCATCTTTGTTCTCATAGCTGAGTCACTAGTCAGAGTGTTGATTGCTTTTATCAAAGTAGGAACGTCTTCATGAGGAACTAATAATCCTGTCCCTTCATCTATGACAGCCTCTGGAATACCATTCACATTAGTTGCTATTATTGGAAGTCCAGCACGCATTGCTTCTAAAATACTAATTGGCAAACCTTCATAATGTGTCGTCAATACAAAAATTTGTGAATTGGCTAAAAGTGTTTCGACATCCAATCTATCACCTAAGAAACTAACTTTTGACAGAATATCTAAATCTTTGGCGATTGCCTTTGCTTTCTCCCAATCTGGTCCTGTTCCTACAAACACGACATGAATATCTTCACTAACTGATTGAATTGCAGTCATCAAGGTATAGTGATCTTT
The DNA here is from genome assembly GCA_031414475.1 of Rickettsiales bacterium. GTDB lineage: Bacteria > Pseudomonadota > Alphaproteobacteria > Rickettsiales > Rickettsiaceae > Megaera_A. The sequence goes on along the minus strand of JANNVO010000058.1, from coordinate 173 downwards.
TTGCTGCTCATTGAAACGAGCTACCATTATTAGTTGAGGTGGGCTAACTTCAGGAGTGGCTATAGGCACAGAAATATTTCTAATCCCATTGTGGATCATTATAACTCTATCTTCGCTCAGTACTCCTCGATCGATCGCTAATTGATAATCACTCTTGCAAACACATATAATCT
>JANNVO010000057.1:0-53073 GCA_031414475.1 Rickettsiales bacterium | reverse complement strand
AGCTAAGGGAAGAGTGCTGCCCAAATTGCAATAAATCACGCAATTTAGCGATTAAATCCACGCAATTTTCAATATAAGAACGAAAATCACCAATTAGGAAAACTTCAGGCTATTTTTAAATCATAAACTCGCAATGAGTTGATAGTAATCTTTAGCTCGTCTTATAGAATAACGTTAATTCCTCAAATTATAATGTTTGTAATCTTTGTATTCTTTCTCTTTCGTTCTAGTGCAAATAAGTACTTTAAACCTAATACTTAATTCTTTTTCGAAAATATAAAATTCTCTGCTCTGTACCTAATATTTCAAGCCCATATTGTGATATAATTCTGGGTTATCTTCCCAATTTTCTCTAACCTTTACGAAGAGAAATAGATGAATCTTTATCCCAAGCAGTTCTTCAATATTGACCCTGGCTATAGAGCCAATTTCCTTTATTCGGCTTCCATGTTTGCCGATTATCATATTTTTATGTATATCTCTGCCAACGATTATCACTTGATTAACTTTTACTGAACCATTTTTTTGCTCTTGCCAACTCTCACACTCTACAGTTAAGTTGTAAGGGAGTTCTTGGTGTAACTGAAGAAATAATTGTTCTCTAGTAATTTCACTAGCTAAAAAGCGAGCTGGCAAATTTGTTATATCATCTTCCTCGTACATCCAACCTGAATCGGTTGCATTTTCTTTCAAAAAGGCAAGAAAACTATCAACGCCATTACCGTCAAGAGCTGATATGTTAAATATTTTAGCAAGAGGGGCTATTTGTGCAGCAAAACTCATGTTATCCATGTAGTATTTTGACTGCAGATCGATTTTATTCATTAAAATGACTATTTTCTTACCAACGGAGCTTATTATTTTAATAATCTCCTGCATAATGTCATCCAACTTTGATGAGCTATCAATTATTAATACAATCATATCAGCACTGCTAAGACTTGACCAAGCACAACGTACCATAGCTTTCTCGAGCCTTCTTTTTGGCTCAAAAATACCTGGTGTATCAAATAAAACGAGCTGAACATCGTCAAGCGTTACTATACCTGTGATTATCGAACGAGTAGTTTGTACTTTTGGTGTAACTATAGAAAGTTTTTGACCAATAATTCGATTAAGCAGGGTTGATTTACCTGCGTTTGGTTTTCCGACTATACAGACTGAAAGAGATCTTCTCATAATATAGCTTTGACAGTTGATTTGTAATACGCCAATTTTGCAAGATGTAAGTTTGCTCACCTATAAACATAGGTTCCGCGAACTTACGCTTTGAAATTAACATATTACAAGTCAACTCTCTTTGCTATAGTTTTTTTAGTTTAGAATTTACTCAAGTTCAGTATGATTTAAGTTTATACAGTAATTTTCTTGCTGCCTCTTTTTCTGCTTCCTTGATTGACTTGCCTGTTGCTATTTGTTTATGTTGCCTGGCTGTAACTTGCACAGTAAACATAGGGGCATGTACGGGGCCCTCTTTGTTAATTACCTCATATGAAGGAGTAGCATGATTTTTGTGGTGCATCCATTCTTGCAGAGAAGATTTTGGGTCTATTGCACTAAAATCTATATTTTCTATATATTTAAACCATAAATTTTGAACTATTTTTCTTACTTGATGAATATCGCTATCAAGATATATAGCAGCAAGCAGGGCCTCCATAACATTTTCTATATTATTTTGGTTAGTTTTGCCTCCAGATTTCTCTTCACCTGCGGTCATCAAAATATATTCTGAAAGACAAAGCGTTTCTGCTACTTTTACTATGGTTTCTCGTGATACAACATAGGCTTTGATTTTTGCAATGCTACCTTCTTCGTAAAAAAGAAAGTTATTAAAAATCATTTCAGTAATTAGGAAGCCAAGAATAGAATCGCCCAACAACTCCAGTCGTTCGTAGTCAGCAATCGTATTATCATGTTGTTTTAGAGATGGATGACTCAGAGCTTCTTTGACTAAATCGAGATTTTTAAATTTGTAATTAAGTGCATTCTCAAGCCCGGCAATCTGTTTTGTAAAGTCGTTCATCATTAAACAACTACATCTGGTTCATATAAACTATTAAAAAATCTGCTGAATCTTATAGACATAAACCAGGTCCCAACTCTTTTGATTTGTCCAAAGAAGCTTTCGTTTGAGTCCCATAGTGCCTGCTTTGTTGAAAAGAGGACAAACCTCCCTTTAGCAATGAAATTTCTAAATGGTACGGTGCCAAGTTGGTACCTACTATCACCAGAATGATCACGATTATCTCCGATAAAAAAGTACTTACCTGGTTCGACTACATAAGGACCAAAGTTACTGTGATCAACAGTAACTTTAGTTGATGGATATTTCATTTTATAGGAAAAGTAACTAGAACCATTTGGTAGTATTTCTTTGAATTTTCTGAAGTTTATTCCTTCCTCATCTATATAACTGCCGACTTCTATCCTTTTAATTGGTGTACCATTTATGTAAATAAGATCGTCGATAATTTGTATTTTGTCACCAGGTAAGCCAAATAATCTCTTTATATAGCGTTCTTGCATATCGTGTGGCGGGCGCATAATGACCACATCTCCACGTTCTGGTTTATTTGCAAATACACGATCTTCGAAAATATCTGGATTAAATGGGATAGAATAGATGCTATAGCCATAACTGTACTTGGTAGAGAAAATGTAATCTCCCTCCAAGATTGTAGCTTTCATTGAACCAGTGGGAACATAAAAAAGCTCCAGAACAAAAGTTCTGACTCCAAGAGCTAAAATGATAACAAGCAACAATGAGAATACTTCAGATCTGATGGATCCTTGCAAAGTAGAATTAGAAGTTTCTTGTTGGGTCAATTTAGATCCTTTAAATTTAAGTTATTTATTTAGAAAAAAGCAAAGTCTTGCGATATACTAACTTCCAAAGCAAAATTAATCCATATTTTTATGCTAATCAATGCTAATTTCACCTCACCAAACTTTACTGATCGAAAAAAACCAATTGAATACATAATTGTTCATTATACCGAAATGCCATTTGATCTAGCTCTAAACAGACTAATCGACAAAGAATCTGAAGTTAGTTCCCATTACCTAATTAAAGAAGATGGAGAGATATTTCAACTAGTTGCAGATGATAAAATGGCTTGGCATGCTGGTAAAAGTTTTTGGAAAGGAGAATCTGCTCTTAATCAAAATTCTATAGGAATAGAGCTAGATAATTTAGGTAATAATAAATTCTCTAGAGAACAAATAAATTCGTGTCTTACTCTCAGTAAAGTACTGGTACAAAAATATGCTGTGCCCTCAATAAATTTTATTGGCCATTCTGACGTAGCGCCAGATAGAAAGTTCGATCCAGGTATATTTTTTGACTGGCAATTTTTTGCTAATAATGACCTTGGTATTTGGCATGATATGCCTGAATTAGAATATAAAGAACTATACCATTTTGGTGATAAAGGCGATATGATAAGAAAACTACAACATAATCTTGCTCAGCTCGGCTATAAAATAGAAGAAACAGGAGAATTTGATATGCAAACAAATTACGTGGCGCGAGCTTTTCAGTCAAAATTTTATCCAGAACTTCTTCATAAAAAAGGGCTTAAATTCTTTAATGATTTTGGATCGATATATAGTTGGGACTCTGTTTCTGACGAGATGTTGACACGGTTACTTCTCAGATAGTAACTCTCTTAAAAATTGGATAAGCAAAAAGATAACATAACTTATGATCGATATAAGTATTGAAATAAATACCGCTATAGCGAGGCCTAGTATAAAAAGAGCATCACTTGGTTCGGCAAGCGTTAAATATACAATTTGACCCACTGTAAATCCAATAAAACCTAAAAAAACATGCGGCCTCATAAAGCCAAGGACAATAAAATTGGCGACAAATAACGCTATCCAATAAAGGGGTATATTATAAGAATCAAAAGGGACTCCCATTTTTCCTGGTTTCATCAGCCACCAAATAAATATACCCATAAATGACGCAAGAAAAAATACAACCAATCTAGGTAATTGTTTCATTACTGCTTCCTAAATTAATAACATATGCTTATTATTATATACTCGATACTGTGATGTCTTAAATGTAATTTCATAAAGAGAAGGTCTTTTAATCAAAAATATTATGTACAGGTTGATTTAGGCCTTAAGAACTCTGAAAATATCATTCATATTGTCATCATCGTTATTTACAGTATCTTAAGATTTCTGTTGCTCGCTTAGCTTATTTGCTATATTATTTTCCACTCTTGGTCTTTTAAAAATTTAAGAGCAAGAAATTCACACGCATAAGCTTTGTTAGTCTGCTAGTCAGGTCTTTGGTTTGTGCGGAGGTTAAACTAACAAAACATAGGAGATATATAATGTCTAACTTACCTAAAGTTAGCGTCGCTGATTTGCTAGACGCTGGTATTCATTTTGGTCATAAAACTTCACGCTGGAACCCTAAAATGGCTCCATATATTTATGGCGTCAGAGATAAAGTTCATATTATTGATCTGCAACAAACTGTACCTTTAATGCAAATCGGCTTGCAAAAGATTTATGAAACCGTAAAAAATAACGGCAAAGTGCTGTTTGTAAGTAGCAAAGTCCAAGCAACGGAATTAATTGCTGAATATGCTGAGAAGTGTGGTCAGTTTTACGTTAATAACAGGTGGCTTGGTGGTATGCTCACTAACTGGAGTACGATTTCAAAATCTATCAAGAAACTTGATCACATCGAAAAAGTTCTTGAAGACGAAGAATTAATTGCAAGTTATACAAAGAAAGAGATTCTGGATTTTAGCCGTAAAAGAGGTAAATTATTAAAATCACTATCTGGTATCAGAAAAATTGGTGGACGTCCTGATTTATTGGTTATTATCGATACAAACAGAGAGCATTTGGCTATTAGCGAAGCTGTAAAGCTTGGTGTACCAATAGTTGCTGTTGTTGATAGTAATTCTGATCCTGACAATATCAATTATCCAATTCCTGGAAATGATGATGCGATTAGATCGATTAGATTATATTGTAGTCTTTTTGCTGATGCTGCTCTTGCTGGAATACAAGACGCTCTTGCTGACTCTGGAGTGGATGTTGGCTCGGCAAATAAAGTTACCAAAGAAAATAAAACTCTTGATGGGGTAACTAAATTAGAAAAAGTAGCTAAAGTGTCTAAGGCCAGGCCAAAAGTCGAAGTGTCTGAAAAAAAACCTGTAATAGTAATGGCTAAAAAAGATATAGCTACGGAAGAAAAAATAGAGGAAGTTAGAATAGAAAAAGCTGAGACAAAAAAGTCTCCTGCTAAACAAGAACCTAAAGCGTAATAAAAACAATTCACGGAGATTAAGTTAATGTCTATATCAGCATCATTAGTTAAAGATTTAAGAGAAAAAACCGGCGCTGGCATGATGGATTGCAAAAAAGCGCTAGTGGAAACAAATGGCGATTTTGAGTCGGCTGTTGATTGGCTTCGAACTAAGGGCCTAGCTGCAGCTGCAAAAAAAGCTGACAGAGTGGCTGCCGAAGGTTTAACAGCTGTTTGTGTAAAAGGTACACAAGGAGCAGCAATTGAGATTAATTCTGAAACAGATTTTGTATCAAGAAATGAAATTTTTCAGAATTTGGTCAAGGATGTGGCTGCATTAGCAGTAGGTTTAGATAATATTGATTCTCTAAAAGCAGCTAAAAGCCAATCAGGGAAATCTGTTGAAGAAGAAATAGCAAACAATGTTGCAACAATTGGTGAGAATCTAAGCTTACGTCGTATGCAAACTCTTTCTATAAAAGATGGTGTGATAGCATCTTATGTTCACAATGCCTCGGCTGAGAATATGGGAATGATATCAGTTCTTGTTGCTCTTGAGTCAAGCGGTGATAAGGCTAAGCTTATGGAAACTGGTAAACAAATTGCGATGCATGTTGCAGCCAGCAGACCACAAACTCTTAATAAAGAGGGTGTAAGCCAAGATATGATCCAAAGAGAAAAGGATATATTTACCGAACAATCTAGAGCTTCTGGTAAACCAGATGAGATTATTGCAAAAATGATCGAAGGTAGAATTCGTAAATTCCTAGAAGAAATAGTTCTATTAGATCAAGTTTTTGTTATTGATGGTAAAACTAAGATTTCTGAGGTTATTTCATTACTAGCAAAAGAGCTTGGTACTTCAGTTGAGTTAAAATCATATATCAGATTTGAACGAGGCGAAGGTATTGAGAAAGAAGAAAAAAACTTTGCTGATGAAGTTGCTGCTGTAGTAGGAAAATAATCTAGAGTTCATGCAAGTGAATATATATAATGGTTGTAAGATAAAAGAGTATGTGTTAGCTAGTAATTAAAAGCGCTAGTAAAAGAAACAAAGTATACAAATTTGAAATTAAGCGAAGGCCACCCTGAAGCTTAATTTCTTACAAATTAATCCCGTCAAAAGTATTGGTTTTATTTATAAAATATAACTTTTGACGGAACAACTCTAGAGTCAATTCTTTATAAGATTATGACAAGTTTGAAGATGAATAAAACAATATTAGTCACTGGTGGAGCTGGTTTTATAGGTTCAAATTTTGTGATTAACTGGTTAAATAAGTCTTTGGGTAAAGTAGTAAATTTAGATTTACTTACTTATGCAGGGAATGAAGATAACCTAGCGTCACTAGTGAATAATAAAGATCATATTTTTATTAAAGGCAATATAGCAGATGATGAGCTAGTATCAGCCTTGATTGCTGAATATAAGCCTAGAGCTGTTATTAACTTTGCAGCAGAGAGTCACGTTGATCGTTCTATAGAAAATCCTGGAGAATTTATTACCACCAATATTAACGGAACGTATAATCTTTTAGAATGTGCAAGAAAATATTGGTTAAGTCTGGTACAAGAAGAGAAAACTCTGTTTCGCTTTTTGCATATAAGTACAGATGAAGTATATGGATCTCTAGAAAGTAATGATCCTGCTTTTACGGAAACAACTCCATATCAACCAAACAGTCCTTATTCTGCCAGTAAGGCAGCATCAGATCATTTAGTACGAGCTTGGCATCATACTTACTCTCTTCCAGTGCTGATTACTAATTGCTCAAATAATTATGGGCCGTTTCAACATCCAGAGAAGCTTATACCACTGACAATTTTAAATGCACTAGAAGGAAAGGCGTTACCTATCTACGGTGATGGAAAAAACATTAGAGATTGGCTGCATGTTGATGATCATTGTTGTGCTATTAGAGAGCTTTTAGCTAAAGGAAAAATTGGTGAATGTTATAATATAGGCTCCAGCAACGAAAGAACTAACGTTGAGGTGGTGGAAACTATTTGTTTAATCCTTGATAAACTAGTACCTTCATCTGCTATTAATTCATATAAAGATTTGATAAGATTTGTCAAAGACAGGGCTGGCCATGATAGGCGATATGCTATTGATGCAAGAAAAATACACAAAGATATAGGGTGGACAGCAGCAATACCATTTGAACAAGGTATAGAAAAAACTATAGAATGGTATTTGGCTAATAGAAGTTGGTTAGATAAAATTAAGGCAAGAACAGCTAGCAATAACACAGAGCATCATTCCTAATCAAGTTCAGGATGATTCTTATCATATATCGGTTGTTTCAAGACTAAAATAAATGAGACATTTATGAACAGAAAAGGAATTATTTTAGCTGGAGGTTCTGGTACACGTCTGTATCCTGCAACGCTTGGCATATCGAAGCAAATGCTTCCCATTTTTGATAAACCAATGATTTACTATCCTCTATCAACATTAATGCTAGCTGGTATTAGAGATATTTTAGTTATATCGACACCAAGAGACATTCCGTTGTTCCAGGAATTATTAGGAGACGGAAGTAAGTGGGGAATGAATTTTAGTTACTCAGTCCAAAGCCACCCAGATGGGTTAGCGCAAGCGTTTATTATCGGAGCGGAATTCATTGGTAACTCACCCAGTGCATTAGTACTAGGTGATAATATTTTTTACGGTAGTCAATTTGCTCAAATTTTAACAGAGACCAGTACACAAACTAAAGGAGCAACCGTTTTTGCATATAATGTTAGTGATCCAATGAGGTATGGTATTGTTGAATTTGATAAAACTGGCAGAGTAATATCTCTTGAGGAAAAACCAAAAATTCCAAAGTCGAACTATGCTGTAACGGGGTTATATTTTTACGATAATGACGTTATAAAATTTGCAAAACAGATTAAACCGTCTCTCCGAGGTGAGCTTGAAATTACAGATATAAATAAATTATACTTGCAGCAAGATTCTTTGTCAGTTAAAGTGCTCGGACGTGGATACGCTTGGCTTGACACAGGAACACATGAGTCACTCTTAGAGGCCTCACAATTTATTGCTACTATCGAGCATCGTCAAGGTTTGAAGGTTGCATGTCCTGAAGAAATTGCATGGAATTCAGAATGGATAGATGACGCAAAGCTTGAAGAATTAGCTGCCGCCTTATCTAAAAATCAATATGGTCAATATTTGCAAAGCTTATTGAAAATAGGCAAATAAAAACTTTGAAATATGTATCACCAAAGATATCAATGTTATGAGTAATAAAAAATCAAGTATGCTAACTACTGCTATTAAGTATTTCGACTTGTATTATTTTTTGTCAAAGCAAGATTTACAGAGCAGGTTTAGGCGCTCTTATCTCGGAATTGGGTGGTTAGTAGTCCAACAATTGATGTTTGCTTTAGTTGCAAACCTTGTGTGGTCAAGAATGTTCGGAGTTGAAAGTGGTACATTCATTCCATTTTTGGTTGTAGGTATTGCAATCTGGGGATTCATTGTTGCATCCATGGTTGAAAGCTGCAGTATTTTTATCAATGCACGTGGCTATCTAAAGCAATTTTCACTACCTCAATCCGTATTTATTTTCCGCTCGTTGCTAACAAACTCATATTACCTTATGATTGGCTTGATAACGTCTTTAGTCGTGTTTATTGCTTTTAATAAATTTAGTTTCTTCGGGGTTTTATATGCTATTCCTGGGTTACTGATTTTGTTGGTTTATTTCTACGCTGCGAGTGGCACCATGGCCTATTTAGGACTGCGTTACCGAGATTTTCAACACGCATTGACAGGACTTTTTGCATTGTTATTTATTGTCACACCAGTAATATTCCCCCCCGAAATTTTAATACAAAAGGGAATTAGTATAGTTGTTTACATGAATCCATTCGCTTCTTTAATTGAAGTTGTAAGATATCCGATTATTAATGCAGAATTTGCAGAGTTAACTCAATATGCTATAGCTATTGGTTTTACAAGTTTACTGCTTATTTTTCAAATTATTCTAGCAAAAAGATGGGGGCGGCTTATACCGTTTTGGGCATGAACGCAGTTGAATTACATAATGTTGCAGTGGATTATTATTTAGATAGTGATGATGCATATAGCTTAAAAAATGCGTTGTTAAATTTTTATGCCAAAGCGCAAAGACCTGCTGCCAAAACTTTCAGGGCCTTAGATGAATTATCTTTTTCTATAAAAAAGGGAGAAAAATTAGGAATTATAGGACTAAATGGGGCTGGTAAGACAACATTACTTAGAACAATAGCCGGTATTTTTTCCCCCTCAAAAGGCAAGATAGTGGTTAATGGTAGAGTAACTCCATTGCTTGATTTCCATACAGGGTTTGAAGATCACCTGACTGGTATTGAAAACATTATGATAAGACTAATGTTTCTTGGCATAAGCAAAGCGGAAGCAGAGAAAAAAATACCTGAAATCATCGAATTTTCTGAGTTAGGCGACTTTATTCACCAGCCTATCAGAACTTACTCCACAGGGATGAATCTTAGACTAGCTTTTGCCACCTCTACATCGATTGAACCAGAGATTTTAGTAGCAGACGAAGTTATGGGTACTGGTGATGCACAATTTGCTGCCAAAGCTAAAAAAAAGTTAGAGGAGTTTTTATCTAGAGATTGTACTTTGATTTTAAGCTCACATTCCATGGAATTAGTTCGGGATTTTTGTAAGAGAATAATTTGGTTACAGCACGGCAAAATAATTGCCGATGGGCCTGTGGACGAGATAATAGAAAAATACGAAAAAAATATTCTTGAGTTTAGTTTATAAATGTCATCCTGAATTAAATTCAGGATCACGTGTTTACTAAAGTCATCCTGAGCTTGACTCAGGATCCCACAGCAGCAGCAGAAAATACTGAAACAAGTTCAGCATGACGAGTATGACGGTAGGTATCTCTAGGTAGAGGGGCACAAGGCAGTCATCCTGAGCTTGGCTCCAAAGATCCCAGGCAGCAGCAGAAGATGCTGAATCGAGTTCAGCATGACGAGTATGGACGGTAGGTATCGGCACAAGGCAGTCATCCTGAGCTTGGCTCCAAAGATCCCAGGCAGCAGAAGCAGATGCTGAAACAAGTTCAGCATGACGAGTATGACGGTAGGTATCTCTAGATAGAGGGCAACAAGGCAGTCATCCTGAGCTTGACTCAGGATCTCAGGCAGCAGAAGCAGATGCTGAAACAAGTTCAGCATGACGGTGTTTAGTCTATCAAACCAGGCTTATATTACCGTCCTTGACTAGTTGTCTGTTTAGGGCCAACTAGAGCAACTTGCTGTGCATGATTTACACCAGCTTTATCTGCTATTGCCCCTGCGGCTCTTTGTACCTGAGCTTTTTTTGTCGGTTCCATGGTTTTAGTCGAGTGGATTTGGTCTGTATAGACTTTTGTGAGAGCAACTTTCCCTATCGGAGGAATTTTTGCACCTTCTGGGGGTTTGTCAATAATATCCATCATAGCTTTAACCAATTTACCGTCTCCTTTACCTATCGCGGTAGAGATTGCCTCTAGAGCTTCTTTGGACGATTTTCCATTAAGCATCTCTAGAGCTTCTTTTCCATTATCTTTCTTAGGAGCTTGAAGCAATGAAGTGTCAAGTACTTGCCTAATTTCTTGCACTTTCTGAGCAACTTGTGGAGTTATTATATTGCCACTAATTGGATTGACAATAACAGCAACCGTCTCAACCATCTGGCCCATTACCAATTTCGGTTTAGGTTCGTCTAGGGTAATTGTCTGTTTAGTCACAGTGACTGTTTCAATAATAGGACCCATCTCTAGCTTAGGCTTAGGCTCAACTAACGTAATTGGCTCTCTAATAAGAGAAACCGCCTCAACAGCTTGATGCATTTCTAACTTAACTTTAGGCTCCGCCACTGTAACACTGCTTACCTCAATAATAGGACCCATCTCTAGCTTAGGAGGGTCCATATGTACTATTTTTTGTGACATAATTCCTATACTACTGCTTGCCTCCACTAGCTCAGGACCTGTTTTTGCTGGTTGGTCATAGCCATATACCTGTGCACCAAGGTCAGTCTTCTTTAGACCATCCTTCTTTTTTTGCAATTCCTCAGCAGCACTAAGAGGCTGCACTTGATCCGGACCTGTTTTTGCTGGTTTATCATAACCATATACCTGTGCACCGCGATCCGTTTTCTTGAGACCATCTTTCATTGCTTGCAATTTCTGAGCATCAGTAAGAGGTTTCTCTTGATCAGGGCCAGTTTTTGTTGGCTTATCATAACCATATACCTCTGCACCTAGATCTGTTTTAGTTAGACTTGCTTTCTTTGCTTGCAATTCCTCAGCAAAAGTTGGAGTAGCAGTTATCGTTACTGGATCAATAGTAACTATCTTAGACATCTGGAGTACTGGCTCAACTTTAACCGCCTTTACCATCTCCAACGTCTCAATAGTAACCGCTTGAGCCATCTGTAGCACTGGCGACTCAACTGTAACTGCCTTTACCATCTCTAATGGCTCAATAGTAACTATCTTAGCTGTTTGTAGAGCATTTGGATCAATGGCAACAGGCCCGGATTTCTTCAACAGTTCTGGTTCTTGCAGTTCTGGTCCTACGGTACGTGGTGGAATGCTTACGGAATCAACAGATTGCCCTAAATCAACACTTAAACCGTTATTGATAGCAACCTCTTTCATCATGTCTTTATACATACCTTGGGTTACAGGCAAGGTATAAACTTTGCCGTTACGCTCGATATAACCAATTGCATCATCTCCATCTCCCATGAATTTTACTGGTATCGGTGAGCTTACTTCTGTCAGCTTTCCGTCATCATCATAGTGGGCTGTAAAATATACAGCATCCTTTGCTGAAATGTTTCGACCATTCTCATCCTTTACTGCCATTGAAAGATGTGCCGGTCCCTTACCATCATCAAGTTTTAGTGGAAAATCTATTTCTCTATAGCTTTTTATAGTTCTGGTTGTTCCATCTGCAAGCGTAACTTGTGTTGGCGCAGCATCAACTGTTGTTTCTTTTAGAGAAGCAATTTTTTCTCCTGCTTCATTTTTAATTTCAGCAATACGGACTTTAGTACCTGTTTCTTGATCCCAACCAACATTTTTAAAACTATCTTTAAATGTCTCATGTACTTTTTTATAACCATCAACCTCAATTTTGTTCATTGCTAATTGAGCTTCTTTGCTGCTCATTATCAATTTCACTACGTCTTTACCTTCGGGAGTGGCCAAAAAGACCCGAACCTCTTCAGGAGTTTTTTGATTAAATGCAGTACCATTTTCTGGACTCATTGTCTTTGCAATCTCTCCCTGCAAATAGGATTGTTGTTTCGTTATTACTTCATCACGAATAGCTTGAGTAATTTCGTCAACACTAGCTGAGCCAAGGCTGTCTACCGCCGCCACCTCTAGTTCTGGTTCTTTTTTTAAGGTAACGTTTTCTAGACCAGAGCTTACAAGGGCTTGCTTGGTTGGATTATCCTTATGATATTTATCAACTAGATCAATGATTGGTTTGGCTTGCTCTGGCGTTAGGTCTTTTACCACTGCATCAAGACACCGTGTTAAAGTAGTTATATCATCTTTACTGTTAATATGAGCAACACTTTGACTTAATTCAGCTACCTCTAATAATTGATCCTTACTTAAAGGACCGTTCACTAACTTCTGTACCTCTTCAGTAATCTGTTGATTAAGCTCATTGGCTTTAACAGACTCCTTAAGTGGTGCCAGAACAGGGCTTACAAGAGCTTGCTTTTCTGGCTCATTTTTATGATATCCTTCAATACGGGCAGTAATATTGCCTACTTGACCTGGTGCCATTTCAACAAATTCTTCAAGAGCCTTGTTGAACCTTGCTGGCCCGCCTTGATCTCCAATATTTTTTAAGCTGGAGGTTAGTTCTTCTACCTTGCCTAATTCGAAGTCGTCTAATTGTCTTCCTGAGGTTTTTTGCAAATCTTTAACAACAGAGCCAAATAACTCATTACCTTTAATAGGTGCCAGAACAGGGCTTACAAGCTTTTGCTTTTCAGGATCATCCTTATGATATTTATCAACCAGATCAATGATTGGTTTGGCTTGCTGTGGTGATAGACCTTTGATTGTTTCATCAAAGCATTTCTTTAAAGTTTCTACGTCATCTTTATCTTTGATATATCCTACACTTTGGCTTAGTTCAGCTACCGCCAATAGTTCACCATCAGTTAGTTTTTTACCAGTTACCGCTTCCAATTCTGTAGTAATCTGTTGATTAAGTCCAATAACTTTAAAAGGCTCCAGAGCTGGTTTGACAAGAGATTGCTTCTCTGGCTCATTTTTATGATATTCTTCAATACGTCCAGCAATATTTGTTACATGATCGGGTGCTATTTCAGCAAATTCTTTAAGAGCCGTGCTGAACCTTGTTGAACCGTCTTGATCTCCAATATTTTTTAAGCTGGAGGTTAGTTCCCTTACCTTGCCTAATTCGAAGTCGTCTAATTGTCTTCCTGAGGTTTTTTCAATATCTTTAACAATAGAGACCAAAAAGTCATTACCTTTTTTGGCTGCGAGATCTTTTTCGCTAAGTACTTCGGAGGTTACTGGTGCACCATCTTGTTTCGACATTATTAAAACCTATTATTAATGTTATTTAAACACTTGATTATGAACCTAATGGTATTTTATTTTACCACCTAGTTCAACTAATTATGCCAAATACGAATCATAATATTATTCAGTTTTGATAAAAACCCTACGCTTGTTGTAGTCAATTATTTCGATGTTAATTGCAACGGTATCATTTGGCAAAATAGCATCTATAAGTTCTGGCCATTCAATAAGACAAACATGAGAAGACAGGGCCTCTTCAATTCCCAGTTCATAAATCTCAGAAATATCTTTAAGTCGATAGAGATCATAATGGTAGATGGAACAATCTTTCCAATCGTAAATTTGAAGCAAGTTAAATGTTGGACTTGTAACGTTTGTCTCAGAGCCGCATAGTTGTTTGATTATCTGACGGCAAAGAAATGTCTTGCCAGCACCAAGATCACCACTAAAAGTTAGCACATCCCCTGGTTTAATATTATTCGCTATTTGAATAGCTAAGTTTGTAGAATCTTCTTCATTATATAGAATATATTCTCCAGCTTTAATTGACATTTATAGTAAACCGTATTGAGTTGGGCGGTTAAAACCCGTCATGGCGAGCGACCAATTTGGAGCGCGCCTAGAAGAAAAGTCATCCCGGGCTTGACCAGGGACCCCAGCCGGCAGAAGGAGATCCTGGGCCGAAGGCATGCGCAAGCCCATCAAGTTCAGGATGACTATGATGCTGCGCAAGTTCTTCTCGGTCATGACGGGCTTTAATTATTTAATTCAATGTGCATTACTAGCAATTTTGGTTACAAATGTTGGCCTAATGCCAACATTTTTTGCATGTAGCGAAAGTGCAGTTAATTTATCCGCCAAAGATTCATGCATTTTATGGATAGTTAGTGAATTACCAGAAAGTACTAAAGCCGAATGAATACCAGATCTATTCGCCCCAAGAATATCAGTTTCAAAAGTATCGCCAATCATTAGTTTACGATCTTTACTTATTTCTGGCTTACGCTGAAACACAAGATCATATATTGATGTTTCTGGTTTGCCTGTGTAAATCACATCCCCACCATGTTGTTCAATGATCTTTGCAAAATGACCTGGGCAGTATCGCAAAATACCATGTTTTGGTATAGTTGTATCTGGGTTAGAGCAAATATTTAACAAATTTGGTAGTTTTGCTGCCCTTTCTAAAAACTCATCAAACTCATGAATATCCTCATGTTCGTCACGGAAAATGCTTAATAATAATATGTCTGCTTCGTTTATATTGTTTGTTGCTATATGCTCTATTTCAAGCAGAATATCATCATTCCTATCCGAACCAAGGTGGAATATTTTTGGTACCCTCTCATTTAGTGATTTTCTATAACTAACTATAAGCTGCCTTGCTACATCTCCTGATGTAAGGACCATCTCTGGTGTTACATCTAAAATACCCCAGTTTCTTAGATTTCTGGCCACTATGAAATCTGGCCTAGGGGCGTTGCTTAAAAAGATAACATCTTTCTTTTTGATTATTTTATTTAGCGCTTCAACTATTCCCGGATAAGTGTCGCCACCTTCTATTATAACTCCCCATAGATCGAATAAAAATAGATCATAATCATCCATACATTCTTCAATATGCGTTAAATTTAACTCAGACATAAAGCTCTCCATTTTTATATATTTTTTCTTTTTAACGCTTATAAAACCCTACAGATAAATAGTAAATACCTATTTTTTATCACGTTAGGGATATCAATGTCAAACCTACAAGAAATTTAAAGTGTTAGACTCAATATGTAATTAAACGTTATTGGCAGTAAACAGGTACTTAGCCAGTAATTCGTTACCAATTTTACTTGACTAAAATTTTTTTTACTGTAATTTTGCTCTACTTTTGATTACATAAAAATCGAAAGTAGTAATAACTTTTTAAAATTAGGATTGATTAAATATGAAGAGTACTAGATTTTTATTTTTTAGTTTGGTTTTTGTTTGTTTGGTAAATAAGTCTTTGGCGGCAACATCTTTCGATAAGTCTGCTATAAAAATAAATGACGCTTATACCAATTTTAAAGTAATAACTCACCCCCTAATTGAGCAAAAGCTTACTGTAATGCGGGATAAACATACCTCTTCAATGATATTTAGGCAGATGCTTGATGAAATTTCAATGTTGATGGGATATGAAATTACCAGACATATAAGAACAAAGGAATTTAAAATAGAGACACCACTAGGGCGTACGGTTGGCAAAAAGCTTGCACAAGAGGTCGTAATCGTGCCAATACTGCGAGCTGGGTTAGGTATGACTGGTGGGTTACATAAATTGATACCTAGTGCAGATATCGCGCATATTGGGTTGTATCGTGATCCGTTGACAAAAAAGCCTGTTGAATATTTGTTTAAACATCCAAAAGTCACTAATCAGTTATTTATAGTAGTGGATCCTATGCTTGCTACCGGAAACTCAGCTGTCTATGCTGTGCAGAAGTTAATAGATATTGGAGTATCTCCAGATCAAATTATTTTTATGGCTTTGGTTGCTGCACCAGAAGGAGTTAAAACCTTTACTTCTGCGCATCCGAAGGTTAGAATATATGCTGCCGCGCTGGATGAAAAGCTTAATAGTCATGCATATATAGTGCCAGGACTTGGTGATGCGGGCGACCGGTTGTTTGGTACAAAATAGTGTTCTTTAATTGAAGCTCAAGTACTAGAGGTTTATTTTTGTTAGTGATAAGGATAACTTTTCATAATCTTTCTAGTAGATGTTTCTTAGACTCTAATACTGTTTCTAGTATAAGTGCTGAACATAAAATCGATGCGTTATTTTCGACTGATACCAAGATTTTGAACAAATCATCGGTAGCTTTGGATGTTAGCATCTTGTCTTGCATAAAATAAGCAACGGACTTTTAGTAGCAAGTTTTTGGTAAAATTAGTCACTATAGTGCGTTGTAGGTTCATGGTTTGTTCCGTATTATTAACTTATCCTTGCGATGCGCACTAAGTTCAACTTAGACTTAAATCTCTTCGTTTTTATAGTATTTTTTCTTTTAAAAACTATGACCCTATAGTATAGTGAGCCCATAGTTTTTTATCGCATTAGGGATACCAATGTCAAATCTACAAGAAGTTAAAGTGTCAGACTATGATGCAGACTCTATTAAAGTTCTAAAAGGCCTAGAAGCTGTTCGCAAAAGACCCGGTATGTATATTGGTGATACGGATGATGGTTCCGGTCTACATCACATGGTATACGAGGTTGTTGATAACGCTATTGATGAGGCACTGGCCGGTCATTGCGATCTTGTACAGGTAATTCTTAATAAGAATGGCTCTGTAACTGTTACAGACAATGGCCGTGGTATTCCCGTTGATATTCACGAAGGTGAAGGAGTATCAGCTGCTGAGGTAATTATGACTCAGCTCCATGCAGGTGGTAAATTCGATCAAAACTCATACAAAGTGTCTGGTGGATTACATGGTGTTGGCGTTTCAGTGGTAAATGCTCTATCAGATTGGCTTGAACTTAGAATTTGGCGAGATCAAAAACAATATCTTATCCGGTTTAAGGACGGGGTAGCTGAATTCCCGCTTCGATTAGAGCTTGATAATGTTAATAAAAAAGGGACTGAAGTCACCTTTATGGCTTCTGTAGAGATTTTTAAAATCATCGAATTTCAGTTTACTATTCTTGAAAATAGGTTACGTGAACTTGCATTTCTTAATTCCGGTGTACGCATTTTATTGATTGATGACAGATTTGACCAAAAACAAGAAATCGAATTTCTTTATGAGGGCGGTGTTCAGGCCTATGTAGAATACATTAATCGTAGTAAAGTTTCTCTACACCCATGTATTTCTTTATCTTCAGCTGAGGATGAAAGAGGTATGAGCCTTGATTTTGCAATGCAATGGAATGACTCTTATCATGAAAATATTCTTTGTTTTACAAATAATATTCGTCAACGTGATGGTGGCACACATCTATCGGCATTTAAGTCTGCATTAACAAGAGTTATTAGTTCTTACGTTGATAAAAACGGTCTGGCAAAGAAAATGAAAGTTACTTTAGCTGGAGACGATTCAAGAGAAGGTCTAGCTTGTGTTCTTTCAATAAAAGTTCCTGACCCAAAATTCTCATCACAAACAAAAGATAAGCTTGTGTCTTCAGAAGTAAGGCCAGTTGTTGAATCAGCGGTGTATAGCAAGCTTCTTGAGTGGTTTGAAGAACATCCTACCGAGGCAAAAACTATTGTTGGTAAGATCGTTGAAGCGGCGAGTGCGCGCGAAGCGGCGCGCAAAGCAAGAGAGTTAACCAGACGTAAATCAGCTCTGGAGATATCAAATTTACCAGGCAAACTAGCTGATTGCCAAGAAAAAGACCCGGCTCTGTCTGAGCTCTTTATAGTTGAGGGAGATTCTGCGGGTGGTACTGCAAAACAAGGTAGGGATAGAAAGACCCAGGCCATTCTCCCCTTACGTGGTAAGATTCTAAATGTTGAAAGAGCTAGGTTTGATAAAATGCTTGGTTCTGAACAAGTTGGTACCTTAATTACTGCTCTTGGCGCAGGGATAGGACAAGAACTAGATACCAATAAACTTAGATATCACAAAATTGTCATTATGACGGATGCGGACGTTGATGGGTCTCACATCAGGACTTTACTCCTAACATTTTTCTATCGTCATATGTTGCCGATTATTGAAAAAGGGTATTTATATATTGCTCAACCTCCTCTTTATAAAGTTAAGCGCGGCAGTTCTGAAACATACTTGAAGAATGAACAAGCTTTGCAAGAATATCTGATCAATAGTACTCTGAATGACACAAGTATTGAGCTTAATGATGGTAGCTGCTTAACCGGTGAAGCTTTGAAAGAATTACTTTATCAAATTACCCTTTTAGGTGATAAGCTCAATTCATTATCAAGGAAATTTGATCCATTGATTGCTGAATGCCTAGCGATCAATAACCTGCTTAACCCGGAATCGTTTTCTGTCGATAAAACGTCTGAACTTTTAGCAGCTTTGTCCTCTCTTAACCAAGGTGAACTCGAGCCAGATAAAACTGATTGGGAAGTCACTGTCCTAGGCGATGCTATAGAGTTTTATAGATTTGTCAGAGGTGTAAGAACTAGCAAAATGCTTCACCGCGGACAAGTTGAATCTCCTGAGTTTGTTCAAGTTAATAAGATTGGTAGCGGACTTGAGCATTTATTTATTGGTGGGTGTAAACTGACCATTAAAGGTCAAAAATATAACTTATCGACACCAAGCAAGCTGCTTGCATTGATAATTGATCTTGGCAAGAAAGGTCTTGCTATTCAGAGATTTAAAGGTCTTGGTGAAATGAATTCAGAGCAGTTGTGGGAAACCACACTTGATTCTGGAAAACGTACATTATTACAAGTAAAAGTAGGAAATGTCGATGACGCTGAGCAGATAATCTCAACATTGATGGGTAGTGTCGTTGAGCCAAGAAGAGATTTTATCAATGCTAATGCACTGAATGTTAACAATTTGGATGTGTAGCTTTCTCAGATATAAATCAATTGCAGTCCTAACCAGCAGTTTTAATTTAGAACCGCTAAATTCATGGGTATTATTCGGTGCAAAGCACGATGGAGCAAAGTCTATGTTCAATAAAGACGAGTAACAAAGCACCAAGTACCAATCAATTTGCTATGCACAAACGTATTTGCAGTAAATATGAATAGTCATTGCTAAAATAAAATGCAAAAATCTAAAAAACTCAGTTAATTATTATATGAAAATAGGTATTTTATCACGCGGTCCAACAATTTACTCTACTCGTAGACTCATTGAGGCTGCAGAAAAAAGAGGACACGTTGTTACTGTCGTTGATCCACTTAAATGTTTTATGAATATCACTGCCAACAGGCCAGATGTACACTACATAAGCGATAAAGTAGAGAGATTACTAGAATTTGATGCTGTGGTTCCACGAATTGGAGCATCTATTACTATATTCGGTACAGCAGTTTTAAGGCAATTTGAGGTTGCTGGAGTTTACGTATTAAATGGTTCAGTTTCAATTACTAGATCAAGAGATAAACTAAGAGCACACCAACTTCTTGCTAGAAAAGGTGTTGACATTCCTGTTACAAGCTATGCCCACTCGGGTAGTGCTACTCGCAGTATCATAAAGTCTGTTGGGGGGGCTCCACTGATTGTTAAGGTAACTGAAAGCACTCAGGGAAAGGGAGTGTTACTTGCAGAAACCACTAAGGCGGCCGAAAGTTTGATTAATGCGTTTTTGGATTTACAAGCCAATTTTTTAGTGCAAGAATTTATCAAGGAGTCCGCTGGGAGTGATATACGTTGTTTTGTAATTGGCGACCGAGTTGTAGCCGCAATGAAAAGACAAGGACCTGATGGAGAGTTTCGTTCTAATCTTCATGCAGGAGGTAGCGCCCATCCAGTAAAAATAACTCCAAAAGAACGTATAATGGCTACAGATGCTGCAAAAGTTTTGGGACTTAAGGTAGCTGGCGTTGATTTGATAAGGTCTGCCAGAGGACCTCTTGTACTAGAAGTAAACTCATCTCCGGGCTTAAAAGGAATCGAAGGGGCCACTGGCAAAAATGTTGCAGATGCAATGATTGCATTTATTGAAAAAGATATTATTAAAAAATCAAAAACTAGAATATTTATGAAAGGATGATTATTCATGACCAAAGCTTTGACCATAGATGGCGTTACGATAAAAAAAGGCGAAAGAAAATATCTCGAAATGCATATTGCAAAGCTATTTGATAACACGGAAATGACTATTCCAGTTGAAGTTATCAGAGGGAAAGAGGACGGTCCAACACTTTTCGTTTCTTCAGCAATCCACGGTGATGAGATAAACGGTGTTGAAACTATCAGACGGTTATTGCAACGTAAAAAATTACTCTCATCCATAAAGGGCACGCTGATTGCCGTTCCTATTATCAACGTTTTTGGTTATAACCGTAACCTCAGATATTTACCCGATAGACGTGACTTGAACAGGGTGTTTCCCGGGTCAAAGAAAGGCTCACTTGCAAGTCAAATAGCCTATAAATTTATGAAAGAGATCGTAGAGAAATGCGATTATGGAATTGACCTACACACTGGCAGTGCTCACAGATATAACCTACCACAAATCAGAGCATTTCTGGATAATAAAGAAATCAAAGCCCTAGCTGAGGCTTTTGGCGTACCGGTAATACTTCACTCTAACATGAGAGATGGTTCTCTGCGTCAGGCTGCAACTGAAAAAGGCGTAAAGATTCTTTTGTTTGAAGGCGGCGAAGCTCTGAGATACAACGAAGAAATAATTCGTTCGGCTGAAAACGGCATTCTCTGGACAATGTGTAACATAGGAATGCTTGACAAAGAGCTAATAAAGAGAAAGGTTCCTAAACGTCGTGAAGTATTCTATGCGGCCTCTAGTCATTGGATTAGGGCTCCTCACAGCGGCAGTCTACATGCGAGAAAGAATGTCGGGCACAAAGTTAAGAAAAATGAGGTTTTAGGATTTATTTCCGATCCACTAGGCAAAGAAAAGCACTACGTTAAAGCTAGAGAAACGGGTGTCATAATTGGAATAACAATGATGCCATTGGTGACAAATGGTGACGCTTTGTTTCATATTGCAACATTTGAAAATGCTGAAGCGGTTGCTGAAGGGGTCGAAGATTATCAAGAGGACCTTGAATGAATAAGCCTCTTTCGAAACTTACTGCCAAGAAGCAGGCGCTAGGAAAGCCGCCGATGTCACTGGAAGTAGAGTTTGGGAGGAAGCTTGGAGAACCTTTGTTAATTGGATGGAGAGAATGGGCTGAGTTACCAGAGCTTAACATACCACTGATTAAAGTTAAGGTTGATACTGGAGCAAAAACTTCTGCACTTCATGCTTATAACATAAGGATTATAAAATCAGATAAAAAAGAATTTGTGGAGTTTGTAATTCACCCGATTCAAACTAATGATAAGGTATGTGTTCCATGCCTGGCAGAAATAATTGGCATGAAAACAATAAAAAGCTCTAATGGCCATAAGCAGATCAGGCCAGTTATTCGTACGCCAATTAAGATCGGTAACTATAGCTGGGATATTGAGATTACCCTTACTAACAGAGATATTATGCACCATCGTATGTTGCTTGGAAGAACTGCAATGGTAAACCTCTTTGTTAATCCATCTAAATCTTATTACCAAGGCTTTATTTCTAAATCTGTGGTTTTGAATACTTATGATAGTAAATTAATTGTTCATACTTCAATTAAATAAAAAGTTAAATTATGTCTAAATCACCAGAAGAGGAGCCTAGATTATGGAGTTTGACAACTCTAAAAAACATCTTTAATTATGTAAAGGATTCAGCACCTGTGAAAATAGTTACTGGTAGTGCAGTTGGCCGTACTATAGGAGTAGTTACTGTACTTGCGAGCGCTACTGTGGCGACTATTCCTGCAGCTCTAATTGGAATTGGATCTATTGTAATAGGTGCTGTAATGGATACTGTTGACACTAGAACACTCAGGTTATTAAAAAAAGAGAATTCCTTTTTAACAAAAAATAGAAATGCACAAGATCAACAAACAGAGTTACTTAAGAATGAGCCGCTCCTTGCTGAGGCTTTACAAGATAAGTTGTACGTACCTAACCGTAGTAACCAAGCCTCTTTAATTAAAAGATACATAGAAACAACATCCAATTCGCTTGTAAATATTAGTTCTTATGGCAAAGCTTTAATTAAGAATTCGGTTGATCTTATTAAGAATATAGCTGGCGTGGTTCTTGCTCCGTCGCTTACGAGCGTAGCTAAAGTAGGTAAATCTGCTTTTGGCATTTATGGAGAAAGTAAAAAACAAGCAACTAAGGAAGAAATAGGTCTAAAATTTAAACAAAACATTGATAAAGAACGAAATAAGTCAGATACCCCAGGTTACAGTGACTTAATTGAACTTGCGGAAGCTACAAGAGAGCAAAGGGTGCAAAGCTTAGCTATTCAAAAAATGGTGAATGACGGTTCATTCCGCGGAGCAAAACCCGAAGAAATTGTGGCAGCCTTTGAAATAGCTAAACAAGAAGTCCTTAAAACTGAGAAGGTAATTCAAGATACAAGAGGAGTGATCGGAACGGTTAAAAGCTATATTAAAGATTTTGTCAAAGCTCACAACCCTTTCTCTAAGTATAATAACCTAGATCAATTAAAGACATATTTACCAGAAGTTGGTACAAAATCTACTAATGATAAAACACTAAAACCTATTAAGGTGCAAGGTAAAGGTGGGGCAGTAAACACTGCAAAAGAAATTGGAAAAAAATTAGTACAAACCAAAACAAAGCCACAAAGTAAAAAGAAACATAAACACCCAAAGTCCAAAAAACGACATCGTTAAAAGGTCAATAGAGCCAAGCATTTGACAGATCGTGATTACGTATATAGAATTCGTCTATATTTTTCATATATATTAAGAGGTGCTTATGCGAGTCTTATCAAATAAAATTCAGTCAATAACCAATTATAGAGTGCTTAGAGTAGTGCTTGGAATATTGCTTATCTTTCTCTCTGCGCAGGTACAGATACCAATAGGACCAGTACCAATAACACTATATAGCGTTGGTGTATTGATTATAGCACTGTGTTATGAGAAAAAGGAGGCTTTCGCATCTATGGTTGGCTTTGTTAGTCTTGGTGCAATGGGGGCTCCGGTTTTTTCTGGTTTTAGTGGTGGTGCACATGTTTTAGTTGGTCCTACTGGAGGATATATATTGGGTATGATGTTATGTGTATACGTGGTAACTAATATGCGTGAGAAATTTGGTGAAGATAGTTGGAGTAAATTAATAATTTACAGTGCGATTGGTTCTGCATGTTTGTTTATAATTGGCGTGCCGCAGCTTGCGTTTTTTGTCGGTAGCGATAAAGCACTCGAGCTTGGTTTATATCCATTTATTATCCCTGGTATTGTCAAAGCAATTTTTACCGCTTCTTCTGTAAAATTGCTAAAAAAGCATATTTCATGGCAGAAAAAATAAAGTTTAGACCTCATCATTTTATGTGTACCCTAGGCTTTCGTGGCAAAGGGTACTCTTTGGGTTTTGTCCGTAATTACAAAAAAATAGCGCAGCAGTTAAGTGATGACGAAGAAACGCAAATTGAAGTAGTACAATTTATGGATAGTGTCTGCTCTGCTTGTCCGAACAAAATTGATGAAATAGTTTGCAAAACACAAGATAAAATCAGCAAGCTAGATGCTGCGCACGCCTCTGCTTTATCGCTTAAAGCTGGTGATATTTTTACTTGGAAGCAAGCTAAAGAACGGATTAAAAAAAACATGAGTGTTGAGAAGTTTCATACAGCCTGCCAAGGATGTTCTTGGAAAGAGTATGGGGTCTGTCAACAATCTCTTGAAAATTTGATAAGTCAGACCTAAGAAAAACATTACCATTTTTTAATGCTTGAAATAAATCAAAAAAAAGCAGATAATGGCAGCATGAGTAAAAGTCACATTAACCAGATAATACCAGATAACACAAAAATCCGTATTTCCGAATATGGATTTAAAGAAGAACTACTCAATATCATAACCCATGGTGTTGGTGCTCTGCTAAGCGTAATAGGTCTTATTGTTCTCTGCCAACAAGCTAGTTCTAAAGGTACATACTTGCATCTAGTGAGCTATATAGTTTTTGGTAGTACTCTAGTTGCGCTCTATCTTGCGTCGACACTTTATCACTCCTTTGCTAATACAAAATTTAATAAGTTCTTTAAAAAAATTGATCACCTATCTATATATTTCTTAATAGCTGGTACCTATTCTCCTTTAATGCTAATAGGCATCGAAGGTCCTGTTGGATTGATAATGATAAAAGTAATCTGGGGGCTGGTTATTGTGAGTTGTATTTTTAAATTCAGTAAAAACAAAATATTGCAGAAAATAGCATTTATAAACTATCTGCTAATGGGCTGGCTAGTGGTAGTCGTATTAGATAAGTTATTCGTTAGTCTTTCCACAAGAAGTATGTATTTACTAATTGCTGGTGGCTTGTTCTACACTGTAGGTGTGATATTCTACCTTTGGGAGAAATTACCATTTAACCACTCAATTTGGCACCTCTTCGTTCTTGGAGGCAGTGCATCTCACTATTTTTCAATTTATTCCTTGCTTGCTATTGAAGTTTAGGCTGCGCCAGCACCGTCATCCTGAACTTGTTGTGCTTCTCGCATGTCTTCAACCCAGCATCTCAGGCAACTAAAGAAGATCCAGGATCAAGCCCAGGATAACAAAATAAACAGTTATCCTGGACAAAATACTGTCATGCTGAACTTGATTTGGCGAAGCCATGCCTCTTGGCCTAGCATCTCATGAGATGGAAAAAGATCCCTGGTCAAGCGGGAACAGCTATGTTGCCTAATAAACTTGTAATCTTCTTATCCATAGCTCAGGTATACCCTTGATCCTAGCTATTTAGCAATTCAACATTACCACCAAATGCAGTTGTATTGACCGTTGTTGTCCGTTCAGTCATAAACCGAAGTAGGTAATGAGGTCCACCAGCTTTAAAGCCTGTTCCAGACTTATTTTGTCCTCCAAATGGTTGAGACTCTACTTTTGCTCCAACGATAGAACGATTAGCATAAATGTTGCCTACTTTCATTCTAGTTCGGATATATTCAATTTTTTCTTCAATACGTGAATGAATACCAAAGGTTAGTCCGAAACCACAATTATTTATTTCATCAATTACCTTATCTAAACTTTTTGACTTAAATTTTGTAATGTGAAGTATCGGACCAAATTTTTCATCAGGAATATCGTTAATTGACTTTACTTCGATAATGTGTGGATAGAAATAATGTCCATCTTTTGCAGCTCCCGCTTGCGGATGAGCAAATATTTTAAATCCTTTAGCGCTCATATCTTGGATGTGATGTTCTAAAGCATCTTGTGCCTTCTTGTCAATTACTGGACCAATATCTATACCAAAATCAGAGGTATCGCCAACTTTTAGCAATTCAGTAGCACCCTTGATCATCTCAAGTAATTCATCGTATATTTCTTCTTGCACGTATAGCATTCTAAGAGCTGAACATCTCTGTCCTGCAGAATAAAAAGAAGATGTAAGCACGTCATCTGTAACCTGCTCAAGGAGGGCAGAACTATCAACAATCATTGCATTTTGTCCACCAGTTTCAGCAATTAGAGGGACTATACCGCAGCTTCTGGTGGCAAGAACGGAATTGATTGATTGAGCAGCGGAACATGACCCAGTAAAAACTACTCCGGCAATTCTCTCGTCTTTAATTACAAATTTGCTTATGTTAGATGAGGGTGAGATCACAAGTTGCAATGCAGATTTTGGTACACCAGCTCTATGCATTAGCTTAATAGCAAAATTAGCAATAACAGGTGTTTGCGCGGAAGGTTTGGCAATGACGGTGTTGCCAGAAACAAGTGCGGCCACAATTTGACCAACGAAAATTGCAAATGGAAAGTTCCATGGGCTAATACATAAAAATACACCGCGTCCGTGCATGCTTAAGGTGTTGCGCTCGCCTGTGCTACCGGGGAGTTTTCTTTCAGCCATGACTACTCGTGCCTCATTAGCATAATAGCGACAAAAATCGATTGCTTCGATTACTTCATTTATCGCATCATGAATCGACTTACCGGCTTCTTTTATCAATATCGCATATAGTTCAAACTTGTTATCTTCAAAGGATTGTGCAATTTTTTCCAAGATGTTGGTTCTTTGTTCTATACTAAGCTTAGTCCAATTCTCGAACTCATTGCTAGAAGAATCAATAGAAGCTTTTATTTCTCCCTCAACAGCGTTTGAAGTTGATGAAAATTTCTGAGCGTTTTTTGCTGGACAAAATCCATCATTACTATGTTTATCAATAATTATTTCTTTGCCATCTATGATTGAACCTACATTATGTACTTTATCAAAATAGCTTGTTACTTTCTCTTGTATGTAATCATAGTTACTTTTGTAACCTAAATCGTATCCCATAGCATTCTTCCTGTTTGGATATATTTTTTCTGGTAAAACAATTTTATTGTCATGGTCTAAAATGCCAAGCACTTTATCACTTACGTCATATACAATTTCATTAATTGGAATTTCGCTTGAGTTTACTTTACTGACAAAATTCGCGGATGCTCCGTTTTCCAGCATTCTACGCATAAGATAAGCAAGCAAATCTTGCGTAGTTCCAACTGGTGAATAAATTCTAACATTCCTATGGTTTTCAAGCTCTTTATGAAGAGCATTACCCATACCATAGAGTTTTTGAAACTCGAATTTTTGATCTCCGGCAATCTCAATTATAGTTGCAGCTGTAACTGCATTATGTGTTGCAAATTGAGGGTAAATGAGCTCAGTATTTTCCAACATTTTTCGTGCGCAAGCTATGTAACTTAAGTCTGTATAAGCCTTTACTGTAAATACGGGATAATATTTGAGACCAAGCTCTTGAGCGCGTTTAATTTCTGAGTCCCAATATGCACCTTTTACTAATCTTATTGGAATTCTTTTTCCAATATCTTTAGCAAGATCAATAAAATATTGAACAATGAGCATACTATTAGTTTTATAGGCCTGCACTACGAAGCCTATACCATTAAATTCCTTAAATGATGGGTGTTTGATTAGCTTTGTTAGGAATAATAAATATGCATCTGTTCTAAAAGCTTCTTCTGCATCAAAAGTTATTGTTAAATTATGATCTCTTATTTTTTCAACTAATGAAATTACTTTTGGCAGAAGCATAGTTTCTAATTCATGCATTTTTGCAAGCTCAAAACGAGGATGTAAAGCAGTTAATTTTACTGAAAGATTTGGCCTATCTTCGATTGCTTCACTAGTATTAGGAAAGTCATTAGCTATCAATTTAATCGCATCTTCATATTGCTTGTAATAAATTGCAGCTTGCTTATGGGTTCGTGCTGATTCTCCAAGTAAATCAAAAGCAAATTTATTTTTAGGAAAAGCCATTTTTCTTGTCAGGGCTTCGTGCATATTGCTTGCAAAGACAAATTCTTTGCTTAAACTAAGGATAGTTGCTTTTAATAGTTTGACAAAAATTGGCTGACCAACTCTATCAAGAAGTTTTGAGATTGCATTCTTGGACCTAACAATATCAGTAAATTTTCCGGAAAAGTATAAGCCAAATGAAGCCATACTAGTTTTAATTGATTTACTGCGTTTAAACAGGAAAGATTCCCAATTCTTGTTTGATAATTTGTCGGCAATTAACTCGGCGCTTACTGCTGGATCTGGAATCCTGAGTAACCCTTCAGCAAGGCCTAGTACAGCAACACCTTCTTCATTCGATAGGTTATATCGTTGAAGGAATTCTTCCATCGAGAATCCTCTGTGCGCTCTTATTTTTGTAACAAATTTTCTGCCCCTAGCGAGAACACGTTGCTGCTCTGCATCAAGCAGTTTAGCCATTGGTAGCAGTTCTTTTACTAGTTCATTTTCGCTACGAATCTGTTTTTGAAAGATTTGTGAAGTCATTAAATTTGTCTACTAAATATTAGAAAATTATAATAAATTTATTTCTTCTTCACTGATTCGGACTTTATAGTCTTTTAGTGATCGATCTTTATAAAAATATAAAGCAATCAAGCCTAGCACAGAAGAACCAATTATGTAGTAAACACTCGATGTTATAGTGCCAGTATTTTGTACTAAAGACTCAATAACATAAGGTGCTGTGCCACCAAATATACTCGTAGCAGTATTGTATGAGACTGATAAAGCAGTGTTTCTTATGGAAGTTGGATAAAACTCAGCTTGCAACGCCGGCTCTGGACCGATATAAGTGGCAGCCATAATAGCAATCACAATTTGGGCAAATGCGACGGCAACAAAACCAGAATTCTCAATTACATCTAGCAAAAATGGAGTTGCTGTGATGATAAAAACCAAATTGAAGACAAATATTTTCCTTCTACCTATTTTATCAGATAACCAACCAGCAAATAGAGTGACGAAGATCATTATCACGTAACAAAAATTAGCCAAGTGACTTACATCTGCCTCAGGAAATCCACGATTTAATTTTAAGTATGAAATGAGGTATATAGCTTCTAGATAAAATATAATAGATCCAGTGGCATTAATGAAAATAGAAATTATCATGTCAAACGAGTAATGTCTAAAAGCTATTCTAAGGGGTGAATTTATAATTTCGCCTCGATATTTTGCTTCCATAAACAAGGGGGTTTCTAGCGTATGTTTCTTAATATAAACACCTACAAAGTAAATAACTATTCCTATAACGAAAGGCAATCTCCATGCCCAGCTGTCAAATTGTTCTGGAGTGAAAATATTTTTTACAACAAATGATACAAGCGAACCAAGCAAAATTCCTACGCAAATACTAGCCATAGAAATACTTCCAAAAAAGCCTCTCTCTTCTTTATTTGTATGTTCAATAATAAAAGATACCGAGCCAGTAAGCGCTCCTCCCATTGAGAGTCCTTGCAACATACGTACAACAATCATTAAACCGGTTGAAACTATTCCCCAAGTTTCATAAGTAGGCAAGAAACCTATAGCTGCAGTTGGTATGGCCATGCACATTATTGCCGAACTCAGGGCAACTCTTCGACCAAATTTATCACCGATGATACCAAAAAAAATACCACCAAGTGGTCTCATTAAGTAACCAATTGCGAATACTAGAAATGCATGAAGTAATGCCGTGCTAGGATCACTTTCTGGAAAAAATTTGGCTCCAATGATTGGTGCAAAATGTCCAAATAAAGCATAGTCATACCACTCGAATGTGTTAGCTACGCCGCTGGTAAATACTAATTTCTTTTTATTCATTACCAACTCCCATTTTCCTATATGATAAACGATTTCTACTACATAATCAAAACACTAAGGGTGTGAATTTATTTTTTGTCTACTTTTTTTTCTAGTTCTTTTTTTTCGGAATAAATAATAAACAAAGTTGAAGGTATAACAACTAGTGAACCAAGTATCGTAGCTTCTTTAGGTATTTCATGGAATACAATATAAGCAATTGTTGCGGAAACAACGAGCTCGAAATAACGATATGGCGCAAGGGCCGTTGCATCTGCTAAGGAGAAGGCTTTTAATAAGAAAAATAATATTAAGCTACCGCCAGCCCCCAAAATAAACAACAAAACTAATTCTTCTAATGTTGGTGTTATCCAATATTGTAACGCAAACGGAAACGCTAGCGTCGCAGTAATAATAGCAGAATAAAAGAGCATACTGATCATAGTCTCCTTAACAACAAATTTTTTGTTAATAATATCAAGACCAGCAAATAAGACAGCTGCTCCAACAAACACTAGCACCTGTGGATTAAAATCAGATGCGTTTATGTCAAGAGTAATTATTAAACCACAAAATGCCACAATTGTTACAAGCCATCTTTGCCAAATAATGTTCTCGCTTAGGAAGAATACCCCTAGTACAAGAACAAAAATTGGAATAGTAAACGTAATAACTGTACCAGTAGTAACTGGAGCAATTGTTAAACCATAAGTCCATCCAGCCATTCCTAAAAATAAGAATAAACCTCTAAAAAAATGTACCATTGGCCGCGAAGTTTTTAAAGTTGATACTCCATAGTACATTACGAAAGGCAAGAGAGTCATAGTACCAAACATAAATCTAAAGAAAGTAATCTCATAACTGTGAAGACGCATACCAATGTATTTGGAAATTACATCGTTAATAGAACTACTCACCAAACTTAGAATAAACCAGCTAACTCCAATAAAATAAGAACGTAGTCTAGTATCCATTTCAAACCTCAATATTACTCAAACACTCTTTTAATACGCTTTTTAAAAAGCTGGAAGGAGGATATAACAAAATTGAGAATTAGTGCAAGGAGTTTTTCAAAAAAATGATGTTGTATTAATCACACTTACCGATTTCATGGAGGTGCTTCTAGCCAAATATATAGCTTCGTGATGGATAATACTACATAGTTTCAGATAGAATGCTTAATGTTGAGTTATAGCAAAAAATTTAAGATTATTCGGATTATGAAAATATTAAAAATTATACCTGTTATTATTTTATCAGCCTTTGTAACTTCAGCCAGTGTATCTTTTGCAGCAAGTGGCGATTATTATTCTAATTACTATGAAGACGAAGGTGATCTTCTATTTAAGCTTCGAGGCTTTTACCTCACCACTTCGTCTAAACCCAAAGGTTTTCCGGCTTCTGTCTCAACGAAAGAGAAGCCTGGCTCTCTAGTTCAGCATGGTTACGGAATTGATACGGCTACTACCTATTTTTTTACTGACAACCTTGCTGCAGAGTTATCTCTAGCAATAGGTATGATGAAAGTTAAAGGTTCGGCTTTAAGCAAAGCGGCCTCTCTTGGTGATGGCACTGGAAATGGTGGTAAGAATAACCAAATCATTATTGTGCCTGCTGCAGGAACAATTCAATATCACGTGGCACCTTTTGGAGCAATAAGACCTTATGTTGGTGGTGGAATTCATGGAACATATATGTATACACGCTCAAAAGCTATTAAGGTATCAACTGGTTACGGTCCAGTGGTACAAATAGGTGTTGATTTCATTTCAAAGGATGATACGTTATTTACATTTGATATCAGAAAGTATTTCTTGAAATCAAATGTAACATTTAAGAAAAATCTTTTAGGACCAAATAACCCTGCTATAAGTGATATTCGTTCAAAAGTAGACTGGAGTCCTCTAGTGATTTCTGCTGGCTTTGGCTTTAAGTTCTGATCATAATCAGTAGATGAATAAATTGGTTTTATCTACTTTTTGTAACAAAGATCTAGTGTAATACCCATTGGTTGAATTGGTAGTAGGTAGTTGTTTTCAAGAGCTTCTTTACGTTGCCTTGTTATAGTTTCCCAGCGAAGCCAATATTCTTCTAGGCGCATCTGATCATCAAATTGGTCAAAGTAATTATCCATTTTACTTTCTGCTTCGGCTATTTTCTTATCTGGTGTATGAAGAAAGTCGATTAATACTGGTACATCTTCTGGCAAAAGAGCGCCTATAAACCCACTTTGATCAAAGTAACTTATTATTAACATTGATAGACTCCGTCTATCATCATTTGAATAATGAGGATAGTTTTGCTCTGGAAATTCGTCTTTATAAGCATAGCCAAAATAATATTCTATAACATCTCCTATATCATCAAGAATATAGGTATGGAAGCAATACTCTGCATATCTTTTTAAGATAATCTCTAAAAAATTATGTACATTATCTGGGGTAATATCCTCTACTTCTTGATATAAGTTTGTGGCATATTTATTAATAAGCTCTTTTAAAAATTTACGATAAGTGATACATCCGTGATATTCATTGTACCATAATTTATTTACCATAATATAAACCACCGTATAGGTTTTAAAGCTGATTTTTGTTTGATCTCCTTTAATGCAATAGCTCTCAATGTTGCAATTTTCACGGTCTAATATCGTTAACTTGACATAACTACATTACGTTGAGAAAATTGTTATTTTGTTGCCTTGGTATTTTTATTATCTAACTCCATTGCCATATTTAGCATGCTTTTAGCTAAAATCAATAGATGATCTTTATTTTCTAAAGATAGCTGTCCTTTTTCAAACTCTTCTAAAGCTTTATAAAAATTCACAGAGCGCACATTTTTGTTTATTGTTTGTGTAGGAACTCTCAACATAAGATCAAATCCATAAAAAAGAAAAACAGCTTTTTTCATTATATTGAGATGCTCAATTTCTTCTTGGGATGGATTACGATCAAAATAATACTTTAAAAACTCCTGTTCATAAGGAGTGTTCCCAAAATTGAATATAATAATGGTGGCAATATCAAAAAATGGATCATCTTGTCCTGAATCTTCAAAATCAATAACTTTAAAATTTCCATCACTGAAAATAATATTATTTGGATTTAAATCTCTATGTGTTGCAGTTTTCTTAAATGGCTTTACCTTTTCGAGTTCGGTAATCATCGATATAAATTTCTGCGTTTCACTATCGTTGAAATAAGTTTTAACTTTTACAAATACGCTTTTGATTTTCTCAATGATAGGTGTGTGATCACAAAACTCTGGTCCATTGTGAATGCTTTTCAACAAATAGGCAAGCTTTGAAGCTTTTGTTGTCTGGTCTAATTTTTTCTTGGGTCCTTGCAAAAAAGACATGACAATCTTTCCTTTATCCACATCATAACCATAAAGATTTGGCCCATAGCTTTGCTCAGATGCAATTTTTTGAGCATGTATTTCTCTGATTTTATCTTCTTGGCTTCGATGAGCAATGCTACGAATAACGTAGGAATTTTTTCCATCTGAAACTTTATATAAGGTAGATTCAGATAACCCACCCTTTAGAGGGATGACCTTGGACCAATTTTTATCTAAAAAACTAAATTCACCAGATGAATAAACCTTTTTCAAACTGCAATAATGATTAGTATGTTTATTATATAATGGCCCACATCCAACTAATATAAAAGCGCTTAATATCATAATTTTATTCATAAATTTCTCTATAAAATATTAATGCACATCATGTGATATTATGATCGTTAAAACCGAATTGATGGAATAATACGATTATATAGTTTGTACTTTTGTAGCAGTTTATACCAGGATTATAGAAATCTGGCTACTTTAAAGGCTTAATATTGTGATTCAACAGATTAATTGATAACTGTTAAGGATGGATGGTTCTTGCCTATTATTAATACTTCGTTAACCGATTGCCTTTGGCCCCATATCCTTCTTAGATGATTCCAAGACTTTGTCAGTATTGGACTTTGGTCTTTTAGAACTTAATATATCTCCAACAACATTCTTTCTTTTTTTAGAACCATCGAGGTCAATATTTTCTTTTTTTCTTGGTTGTGGCTTAGTTTTTGATAGAGGTTTATCTTGTTGCATTTGTTTAACAACCCCGTCGAAATCTGAAGTCTTAAACTTATAAGCAGCGATGCTTGCAGCTTTGGTCTGTCCCTTTTCTTGCGTTACATCTAGTTTAAGCAATTCAATAAAATCTTTCTTAATTACGGAAGGAGTTGATGGCTCATTCAGCATATCAACAATTTTCTTCATCGTCGCCGTTTCGCTAGTCAATTTGCCGTCAGAACGAGAAGTTGCAGCAGCTGTTACAAATCCAGATAATATTTCTGTTTTACTCTTGCCTTCCCAAGTTTCAGGTTTACAAAATGATAATAAATCATTTGATTTTTCTTGCTTACCACCGAGAACTTTGTCTTTCCGCTTTGAAACGACCCCATTATTTTGAGTTTCCTCAAAAACTTTAAGCATAAATTCTTTTCGATCCAGATTTAGATCGGGATTAGCTCCAATACCGTGATTCTCAAAATGCCTACCTGTCTGAAGCGATCCTTTTATATGGAGATACTCAGCTTTGCGTTGTGCTTCTGCAAATGATAACGTTCCAACATCCTTAGTATCAAGTATCACAGCGTTTAAAGCATTGTCGCGCAATCCTTCATAAGTTTTATTGTTTTCTTTTGAATATTCAAAGTTTCCACCAACCTTTGCAAGGAATTTAAAAACCACATCCATAAGAAATTTCATAATCATACCAGGATTAGAAATTTTTTCTTGAGCACTATAAACAGCTATGTGAGCCTCGTTGTCTCTACTATCTGAGCCAAATGCTAATGCTAGTGTTCTGCCCTTTTTCTTGGATTGCTTTATTTGTTCATTGGAATCGGTAATATCATCTACTTTCGGAGGCTCACCCTGACCTTCAAAGTATTTTTGAGGAAGATTGTCGCGATAACCACCGTCGACATATTCAACACCATTAATCGTTACAGGTTCAAATACTATTGGAATTGAAGCTGAGGCTCTACAAGCAAGCGCAATCTCAACATCGGGTGTTTTTCTAGCATCAAAAATTGTAAGTTCTCCTGTTGCCCGATTCGTAGCTGTAATAACTAAATCTTTGAATTTAATTGGGTCAATTAAATGAAGTAAGTCCAGATCTTTGAAATATATTGTACCAGTCTCTTGCGCCCGCTTATTTAGCTCAGCAAACTGTACTCCACCAGTATCTATTACCGATTGTAATTTAACTTGTTTTTCTTTCAAGATCTTGAGTTCTTCGAGAGCTGATGGGCTAGTATCGTTTTGCAACTTGGTTATTTCACTTGTAATAGACTCCATTCGTGCATCACATACTTCCAGGATGTCTTTGTCTTTTAGATATTTAGTAATATTGTCACTAATCGTATCGTGCATTAGTTGATATAGAGGTTTCCCATCTTTATTTACAATAAACCCATCACCTAGTAATTTCTCAAAATTTGTTTCGCCTGAGATCCTCGTAAATTCTTCCGAGGTTATACCAGTTGCAATAAGGGCGGCGGTCATGGCACCAGCTGAACTACCAGCTACAGCCTCAAGTCCTGCAAGAACACCAGACCTTTCTAGCTCTTCATGAACACCAGAATAGATTGCTCCCTTGGCTCCACCTCCACTAAAGGCAGCGTACTTAAATGGTTCATTTTGTGCTCTCTTTAGTTCTTCTAAGTAAGAGTATTCTGCCATAATTTTCCCATATTCAACTGTATGTTACTATTCTATACACAAAGTAACGTATTCAACAAACAATTTCTTTAAATGACATGTAATGCTTTTCCTGATATAGTGCAATTTTCTGACAAGAAGCTCACTTAAATAACAATTCATAGACAATGCAATTCATAGACGAAGCAAGGATTTATATAAAAGCTGGTGATGGCGGCAACGGTGCTGTTAGTTTTCGTCGTGAGAAATTCATTGATCGGGGGGGGCCTGATGGTGGAGATGGTGGAGATGGCGGAAGTATTGTTTTTCGTAGCAATTCTCATTTGAACACTTTGCTTCAATTTCGTTTTAAACGCCATTTTATGGCAGATAATGGCCAGAACGGCAAGGGTCGCAATAAATCTGGTAAAACCAAAGATGATTTAATACTCCAAGTACCAGTAGGAACGCAGATTTTTTCTGAAGATGGTAATTTGTTAATTTACGATTTTACCACAGATAATCAAGATTTTGAGATGCTAAAAGGTGGGTTAGGCGGTCTTGGTAACGCTCATTTTAAATCTTCAACAAATAAGTCGCCTCGTAAACGCACGGAAGGAGAAATTGGCGAGGAAATGAACATAGCTTTAAAACTAAAGTTACTTTCCGATGCTGGATTGGTTGGATTACCGAATGCTGGAAAATCTACTTTTCTTTCAATGACTTCGGCAGCAAAACCTAAAATAGCTGATTACCCGTTTACAACCCTAAAACCTGGTCTTGGAGTTGTTTATGTTAGCGATGAAGAGTTTGTGCTTGCGGATATTCCGGGACTAATAGCAGGTGCTCATGAGGGAAGTGGTCTTGGCGATAGATTTTTAAAACATATAGAACGTTGTGGAGTTCTGCTCCATATTATTGATGTAACGAATGAAGATGTTAAGCAGGATTACTTGACTATTCGAGATGAATTAGAATCCTATTCTCCCTTATTAAAGGAAAAAACGGAAATCATCTGTCTGAATAAAGTTGATAGCGTATCGGAGGAAGAGCTTGCGGAGAAAATAAAGATTCTAACTAAGCTTACCGGGCAAAAAATCTACCCAATTTCAGGCTATACAGGCAATGGAATTGAAATTGTTTTGAAGAAAACCCTAGAGGCAGTTAAAACATGGCAAAATCCTGAGGAGTAAGCTATATAGTAAAACGCATTGGATTAGGTAATAGTTATCTTTAATACAAGGCTTGCACAGCTTATATTAGTTATGTGAGTACAAGCGATACCTGCGAAATTGACAGCACATAGTTCATACGTGAGTATTTCTATAACATGGGGCTGTCGGTTATAAAACAGTTGCTTTTACCTTGGTACAATGTTACATTGATATGAAAATTATATAATAATAACTTAAACTATGAAAATATTAGTTCATATCTCTGTTATTCTTGTTTTTGGGTTTTTATTTAGCGGTTGCGCAGAGAAACGTAATAATACTATAAATAAAGTTTCTATTCAAGGTGTGCATGGCAGCACGAAAGCTTTTATAATACTTCAAACAACCCCTTTGATAGCGTCAAAAAAATTGTTTAGTCCAGAGAAAAAAATTGATATAAGTTGGTTAAATACCTTAAATAATCAATCTAATCTGAATACCAAGAATTATCAATCTGTATATATTAGTCCTCTTCCAGCTATATTCAATGATTCTAGCAAAGCTTTGGCTAATTATCAGAATGTTGAGATTTATATCGTTGATCCTGGTGAATATTCACTGCGCAACCTAAAATATTCTAGTGGTGATTTCTCTAAAATGTTTAATGCAAAAAGTAATATAGCTGAATTTACTGCTAAAGGCGGAGAAGTTTTGTATATAGGTAACTTGATTATCGATATCAAAAACCATTTGAATTCAAGAAAGTTTTTACAGCAGGCTTTAACCGTTGAAGATAATTATGATGCAGCTAAAGCTTACATTGAAAAAATGTATCCATCTCTTGCGTCTAGATTGCAAAAAAGTCTAATAAGACTACCTAATTAAAATTTATGGCTTTAGTATGAATAAAATATATAACTATCTTATTTTAATTTTAGCGACTTTTCTATTGACCGCATGTCAAAATTCTGTTCTTTCAGATAAATCTTCCAGCCTAGTCTTGAATAATGAAAAGGCTGTAATACTATACTCTGCTAGTGTTAATGGAATGCTTGATAGCGCAGGCCTCGGATGGACTCTTGTAGATGATAATGGTGAGGCCATAGAACAAGAACCTTTGAACCCAAATGAGCATATAGTTAGAGGTCTTTGGAGCACAGCACTCTGTGCTGACGTAGTTACCCCTGGCAAGTATGACTTAACAGATATTGTACATGGTGCTGCGTCAGGAACTCAGGGAACTCAGTATCATCTTTCAGTAGAGAATTTAATGGGATTCTCTGTTAAGGCTGGAGAGATAGTTTATTTAGGTCACATTGTGTTCGTGCACAAAGACTCTAATATTGGGTACAGAATAGTTGATCGTCTAAGTGATGATTATGAGACAATGCAAGAAATGCTTCCAACCCTTTACACCAAAATACAAAAAAAGCTGATTAAGTAATACCAAATCTCAGATTAAATGAGACAAAGCCGTCATGACGAGGCGCGTCTTAGTGCCGTGATAAACGCGCAACGAGTCATCCTGAACTCAGGATCTTCTTTTCTGCTGCCTGAGATCCTGAATCAAGTTCAGGATGACGGTGCATATAGTCCCAGTACAAAACCATAGGACTCTATATTCTTATCCATAGTTCAGGTTACTTATAATATCTCCCAGCTTCTTTGATATTATGTTTATGTCATATCTTGAGCATAACTTTGAATATGCCGATTTTGTACAATTTTTAGCTTTTTCTGGATTATCAATAAAGTCAGCTAACTTTTCAGCTAAATCCTCTGCTGAATTGATTGTTGCTAATAGAGCGTCAACATTATGATCCAATATTTCGCTTGGACCTTCACATTTCGTTGATACTATAGGCCTGGAATACTCCATTGCTTCGAGAAGAACTATACCAAAAGGTTCATGAATAGATGGTAGACAGAAAATATCTATTTCTGCAAAGAACTTCTTTTTGTCCTTGATCCAACCGGGAAAAGCCGTTATCTCATTTATGCCTATTTCTTTGGCTTTATTCATTAGTTGTTTCTCGTCTTCACCGCCACCGCCAAGTACTAACCTAACATTATATCCTCGGTTTTTCAGAACTGCTAAAGCATCTAAAAGATATTCATACCCCTTTTGTTTGACAAACCGACCGTAGCTACCAATTACTATTGGTTCATGAAATTTTGATTCCTCATATTTCAAATTGATTCTAAGCATGTTTGGTATTTGGAATATTCTGTCATTATCGTAACCATTATCAGTCATATATTGTCTTAGATGATCAGTGATTACTATTACATAATCACATTTCTTCAGACGCTTATAGCTATAATTATGAGCAATACCAATTAGTTTTACAGACCTTGGTTTTAGAGCTGCTGCAAAATTTATTGCCCTTCCGCCATGTGCTATGATCGCATCTGGTCTATATATTGCCATCAAAATTCTTAAATATATTTTTGATATGATGCACCAAGAAGCTAGTGTTGGCAGCTTAATTGAGTTGTTAAGTTGATCATTTATTTGGGCATAAACACTTGAAATATTAATAACCCTATGCCCATCATTTTCAAGAGCCTCATTATAATCTAAGTACGCCTGCTGAATACCTCCAAGCTCTCTACTAACCATGATGTTAAATATCAGCATAAATATCGTTTGCTTATTGTTATATATAGATACTAACATTAGTTGGATTAATTTAAAGCTAAAATTAATTAACCTAGGTTTGATTCTTGACGGAGTTTTTCACGTTTGGTACTATTAACGATAATAAATTAATTTTAAGGTAACGATAGTGAGTCAAGAATTGAAGTTTGGAGAATTTTGTTGGAACGAACTAATGACACCTGATACCAAGAAAGCCGGGGCATTTTATCAAGATTTGTTTGGTTGGACGAGCACAAAACATGATATGGGTGAGTTCACTTATACTATGTTTATGCAAGGTAATAAAACTATCGGTGGTATGCTAAAAACCCCAGAAGATAAAGCAAATATTCCGCCGCATTGGATGAGCTATATCAGTGTCGCAGACATAGATATCACTCTGGACAAAGTGAAAAATTTAGGCGGAACTGTTATAGTTCCTAAAACAATAGCTGGCGATATGGGAAGTTTTGCGATC
This sequence comes from Rickettsiales bacterium, assembly GCA_031414475.1. Lineage (GTDB taxonomy): Bacteria > Pseudomonadota > Alphaproteobacteria > Rickettsiales > Rickettsiaceae > Megaera_A. The sequence goes on along the minus strand of JANNVO010000057.1, from coordinate 13,409 downwards.
ATTCAGGATCCTACTGGTGCACATATTGCTATCTGGAAACCATCTCAGAAAGCTTTATAAATTTACCTATGATGATGCTGGAATTGCATCTGGTGGCCTTATATATAACGGCTCGATAGGGTTGATTTGATCTTTATTTATCATATCATCTGCCAATCTTGCAATATGAAGAGCTTTTATAGTTTGGAATCTTGGGAGTACGATAAGTCCATCTAGATCTTTTATTTCATTATATACTGATGCCAAGCCACTGCCTGCGCAAGCGTTAACCCCGGGGTAAGATTGTATAAGCTGCCTGATGTCCTTATTGTCAACTAATTTAGGGTTTGACGGATTGTTGCTTCGATCAAATATTTGTACATATTGCTGATTTCTATAGGCATTTAGTATAATTATAGCATTTTCAAAATCTAGCACTTGCTGAGTCAGTCTGTAATAGGCTGCCTCAAAATTAGTTATGCCAATACCTTTAATATTAGTAGCATGAATAATCCCTTTGGCGGCAGCCAAACCAATCCTGACTCCGGTAAAACTTCCTGGCCCTATTGTTACGGCTATGTAGTCAAGATCTTGGTATTTTAGGTCTGCGTTTATAAGAGTACTTTCTACGATTACCATCAATCGCTCAGCTTGCATTGATGGACGCAACTCTTGCTCAAATGAGACTATCTCTTGTCCAAATGAAACTGCAACAGAGCAGCTGTTATTCGAGACATCAAAACAAAGAATTTTGTTCATAATCGATTGAATTATAAGGATTTCTGCAGTATAACGCTAAAATTAGCGTTATACAATAATATACGAACAGATGAAAAACAATATGAAAATAATTGCTGGATCAAGTAATCCTCATTTAGCATTAAGACTAGGCGCGGAGCTAGGATTCGAGTTTCTTGATACAAAACTTAGTAAGTTTAATGATGGTGAGCTTAAAATTCAGGTCCACGGTTTTATTGGTAAAGAAGTAGTATTGGTTCAATCTACTAACTCACCGGTGAATGACCATCTAATGGAACTGTTACTTCTTGCTGATACCGCTAGGCGTGCCGGTGCCGAGAGGATTATTGCGGTTATTCCGTATTTTGGTTACAGCAGACAAGATCGCTCTGATTATAAAAACGGCCCAATTTCTGCAAGTGTTGTGATAAAGATGATTGAAGCAGCTGGAGTTACCGAGGTTATTACTCTTGACCTACATTCAAATCAGCTTGAGGGTGTTTTTAATATTCCAATCAAGAACCTAAGTACCCAGAGTATATTTTTTCCAGTAATTCAAGGCCAGGTAAATAATATTGTTATTTCTCCAGATATTGGAGGAATCTCAAGAGCAAGAAACTATGGGTCTCTACTTGGAACAGATCTTGCGATTATAAATAAAAGCAGAGATTTGAGTAACGTGTGTTCAATGAGTGAAGTTATAGGCAACGTTAAAGGCAAACATTGCATTATTATTGATGATATAATCGATGGAGCAAATACAGTTTGCCTTGCCACAGAGCTTCTGCTTGCAAATGGGGCAAATAGTGTTGAGGCAATTGTAACTCATGGTGTTTTATCGGGGAATGCGTTAGCAAAGATAGAAAAATCAGCGCTAAAACATCTATACATATCAGATTCAATCAGCAATCCCGCTCTTCCTGATAAGGTTTCTATGTTACCCACTCATGAACTGTTAGCATCTGTTATTAAGCTTATTTAACCTGAGCTTGGCTCTGATCTCGCGGCAATGGAAAGAGATGATGAACTTGATAGGCTTCGCACGCCTTCGGACCAATAATCTTCTTCTGTCTCATGAGATCCTAGGCCAAGAGGCAGGGCTTCGCTAAATCAAGTTCGATGACCGTATATTTGTCATACCGGGCTTGATCCGGTATCCCAGGGCAGCGGAAAGAGATCCTGAGCCGAAAAAGAAGGCAGCGAAACCCATCAAGTTCAGGGTGACTCTGCCATGTTTGCGCAAGTTCTTCTCGTCACGACGGGAATTTAATCACCTAATTCAATGTGCTTTACTATAGTTACATCAAACTGAGGTCAAAATACTGATCATAAAGGTAAGAAATAACTTACAGTTGTTTAAACCGCTTTAGCTATATTTATATAATCTTGAGGGGATAAATTTTCTGCTCTGAGCGATTGATCGAGATTTAAGGTTTGAAGAATTTCTGCAATATTTGGCGCTATCTTTCCCAAAGATGATTTTATCATTTTTCTTCTACCAGCAAAAGCTGCTTGAGTAATCTTCTCAAGTTTATTGCGAACAAATGCCCCAGGAACATACTGTTTTGGTACTAACCTTACGATACTAGACCATATTTTTGGTTCTGGATAAAAAGCTTTTGGACTAACATCAAAACATTTTTCTACTTCACAGAAAATTTGACAAAAAATTGAAAGACGGCCGTAAGTTTTGCTATTATGAGAAGATACTATGCGATCAACTACCTCTTTTTGCAGCATTAAAGTCATACTGTTTACATGCTCAATTTGACATAGCCAATTTGTCAGCAAGTGGCTACCGATATTATAAGGGAGATTCGCTACTATATCTATCTTATCGCTATTTACTTCAGATAAAAGTACCTTCAATGCATCACCAAGCTTAATTTGGAGAATGGGATATAAGGTTTTGATCTCTTCAAGCAAAGGTAGGCACCTTACATCAGTTTCTATAACACATAGGCTGCCAGGAGCTGATTTTAATATTGATCTTGTCAATCCAGCTGGTCCTGGTCCAATTTCTAGTACATTTGAAGACTTATCGATTTGAGCAAATTTAACAATCTTGTCGCACAAAGATTCGTCAAATATGAAGTTTTGGCCATATCTTTTAAGAGGAGTAATGCCGTGTTTACTTGCAAGCTTAGCAATAGAAGGAAGCATCTATAGTTTCTTAATTTGAAATCATCATTTTTATATAAGCTTTAGCCTTCAAATCCTTAAAGAATTTTGTTGCCTTTTGGGACATTTTCTTATTAGACAAGAATGTTTTAAGCTTACTTAAGTCGCCAGAAGAAACAGTCGATTCCTTCTTACACACAAATACTAGTTTAAATTTACCATCTTCCTTATATACACTACTACTAGTTCCTACTTTAGTGTCCTGAATAATTGATTTGGTTCCAGATGGCATATCGTCTAATTTTCTGTCAAATTTTTCAGCGTCTGCAAAACTATCATAAAGCTTTTGATCAACTTTATTACAATCGTAAAGCCTTTTCTTTAAATCTTGCATTTGTTTATGATCCTTAGGTTCTTTTTCTTTAGAAGTAAAGATCCATGCTTCAACATTAAATTGGGGCATAGCGGTATTTATAACTGCTACATCTAGTTCTAATGGCGAAACAGAAACAGAATTTGATAGTGAAGAAATAATATTATTCTTAATAAGTTCACCAGCTATTTGTTTTCTAAAGTTTTCCATTTGCAGACCACGCTCTTTCATAAAGGTCGTCATACTACCCTTTGGCATGTTATTCCTTTGCTCTATAGTGCTAATCGCATTATCAACCTGCGCTGGTGTTATTTTTCCACCAACACTAGCAGCGTGCTGATTAAGCAGTTCTTCTTCAATAAGAACATTAATGATACCATTGTTTAATTTTGCATCAACCGATGGATTTGAATTATCGATATTGTTAAGCACCAAAACCATTTTCTTTCTTGATTCAAAATCATATTTTGTAATTGGTTGATCATTTACCAGAGCAATTATATCAGGCAGAGTGGCAAAAACTGAATTAGAAAAAAGAATAACAATAATACCGATTAGTTTTTTCATACTTATATTCGTCCTACATATTTATAACTTTTAGGCCAACCATGAAGGTCTTGGTTCTTGTTTTTCGGACACCCCTTAAACTATCGTGCAAGAAATTATCCGTAACGGTGCCACTAATACTAACACAATCAAATAAGTATGTCACCTTGATACTTCTTACCAAAATTTTTGGATTATTTCCTGAAACATCAAGTCTTGCTCCTGCTCCCAACCATAAATCTTTTTTAAGTTGATAATTCACATCAAAATTTAGCTGAGACATTTTTTCTTGTTCAGATTTAAAATCATCTTTAGCAAAATACTTCGATATGTTGTGAAGTTCAGAAAATGTTGTCGTGGCATTGAACTTTTCTGTCCAAGCTGTTGCTCCAATTTCATTCCTGATCGGTTTAAGTTTTTTATCTCTACGAAATCTGTAAAATATCTCGAAATTATCTTCTAAATCAATGGTTGCATTGCCTACATACTCAGAATTATCACTTTTGGAAACATTATTTTTATGAACCAATTGACCAAGGAATGTATCAACATAAATATGATTAGACATTAGCGACGAATTAATACCGTAACTAACTCTAGTGCCATAATCATGGTAGTCAATACCACTAAATTTATTGGGTTGGAATATATTATCTTCAGAAAGTTCGCTCTTATTTGAATCTACTAGGGCAAATTTATTAAATCTGTTCTCAAATTTTCTACCCAATACTAGCATAGCTGTGGGCTCCAGCTTCAAGCTTGATTTATCATTTAATGATTTCACTAAGGGGTACCGCCAACGGGTTCTAAACTCTGGTATATTTTTATACCAAACTCTTTGTCTTTCTATTAACGTGTTTTTATCTGTAAAATCTACCCAATACAAATCTCCTCGGTTTGCCACAGAATATGTCATCATGTGTCCATTATTTGTAATTAAGTTATTTATTAATTCTAAATCTAGAGAGCCCCGTGCTAGTCCTAAATCTTTTGGTTCTTGGTAAGCAATGGTATTACTTTTAACATTTAGTAATATCGTTTCATCGTCGTTAAAACTATAAACTTTCTTAGTCCTAATGCTTGGAAAAACAAATGGGATTTGCATTTTTTTCTCAGTTACTCTTAAATCCTGGAAATAATAACCCTCTAGAGAAAAATAATCTCTTGTATCAACAGTGTTAGTGTAAATCTTAGAAGTTAGATAAGAGTCAAATATTTCGTGGTAATTGGTAAGGTAAGCTTTATCTGACGTCCGCTTAATATCGAATCCAAAGTTTACTCCATTTTCAACAAAATTTCCTTTAGCAAAAATATAGTAACGTCCTGGCCTTGAGCTCTTGCTCTTTTTTTTGCTATCTAATTTACTAATCGGTGGGTTGCCAAAGCTCCCAAGAATATCATAATAGCCATTTCTTACTTTATGGCGAAATTCAGTCTCAAATATTGTATAGTTTTTTGATAATCTTGGGCTGATTGTAGCATCAACATTAGGTTTTGGTCGAAAATAAAAAGGTATCAAAAAATTGTCACGTTTTATTTGTGGTCCAAGAATACCTGATTGAGCTTTAGCATTTGGCGATGGATGAGAAAAATATGGAAGATAAATTAATGGGATGCCATAAACTTCAAAAAATAAATGTCTGTAAGTAATTTTTTGCTTATCATAATCAATGTCAGTTTTGCCAGCACTTAATTGCCAAATAGGATTTTTACTACAATTAAATTCACAAGGAGTAAAAACTGATTTTTCTAGGATAATTTGGTTCCTCTCTACTCTTTTTGCAGTTCTTGAGACAATGACAGCGTTGTCGTCAAGTTTTGCCATAAACTCTTCGATAATACCTTTTTTAAATTTATCTTTAAAAACAGCCTTCTGACCATAAATTGTTCTGCCCTTTTCATCGATGATCCTGATATTCCCTTCGGCATATACTATATCTCTGCCCAAATCATAATGCACAACCGCGGCATGTAGCGTATATTCGTCCATTTGGATAAACACATCACCTGAGGCAGTAATAGTATTATTATTAGCATCATAGTTAGTTTCTTTTGCCTTGATAATCACCCCCTTCTTGGGCGAGGCCTGGACAAAGTTGGTCATGAAACCAAGTAATAAAATTGCAAGTAATAGTTTGCAAAAAAACTTCATTTAAATTAGTCTATTCAAAGTAAAATATTCTCGATCATACATGATGTTAGACGATTATTTAACAAATAACGTAAGCAAAACGGATTTTTCTGTTTCTGAAATTTCCAGCAAGATTAAATGGCTGCTGGAAAATAACTTAGGGACTGTTAGGATCAAGGGTGAGATCTCTGGATTAAAAATTGCTACCTCAGGACATGGTTATTTTTCTTTAAAGGATGAGAATGCTATCCTAGCAGCAACTTGTTGGAAACACGCCTTAGCTAGGGTTAACTTCAAACTAGAAGAAGGTTTAGAGGTCGTCGTCACTGGTAAGATTACTGCCTATGCTGGCCAATCGAAATATCAAATATCAGTCGAATTGATTGAGCCATCAGGTGTTGGCGCTTTCATGAAGATACTTAGCGAACGGCGTCAAAAGCTAGAAAAAGAAGGTCTGTTCGCACAGGATCATAAACAAAAAATTCCCTTTTTTCCTCGAAAAATTGGTATTATCACATCGATCACTGGCGCGGTAATAAAGGATATAATTCACCGTATTTCAGACCGCTGCCCAACCCATTTGATCATTTGGCCCGTCAGTGTTCAAGGAGAGACGGCTGCTGGGGAAATATCAAATGCTATAAATGGTTTTAATAAATTACCAACTAATTTACAACCTGATTTACTAATCATAGCTAGAGGTGGTGGATCTATCGAAGATTTATGGTCGTTTAACGAAGAAGTTGTAGTGAGAGCAGTTTTTAACTCAACAATACCAACGATTTCTGCAGTAGGCCACGAAACCGATTATACACTAATTGATCTTGTTTCTGACCTTAGAGCACCAACACCAACTGCGGCAGCTGAGTTTGCTGTGCCGGTTATTGCAGATTTGAAATATACATTAAACCTATTTGCTGAGCGTATTTCACATCGGCTTTCAGATTTGATAAAATATTATCTACAGAGACTAAGAAATAATGAACGTGTTTTACAACAAATCCAGAGTACTATAAATAATCACATTCAACGCTTAGACGATCTTTCATTTAGGCTAATAGGAGCGTTGCCAAATCTGTTAAAACAGAAACAATTATATCTCTTGCACTTTCCAATGATGAGGCTCAGACCGACAAAAATACTAAACTACAAATATTTACAATACCAGAGTATGAGAGATAATCTTCTTGGTAAGAAAGACTCCTTACTTACCCCTCTTGAACATAAGCTTACTTTGAATTCATCGCTGCTATCAAGCCTTGATTACAATAATGTTTTAAATCGAGGATTTGCTATGTTAAAAAATAGTGAGGGTAAGATTATTTCAACTTTGTCTGCCGCCCAAAAAAGCCCATCGCTGCATTTAAAAATGAAAGATGGAGAGATGAGTGTTATTAGACTCACTCCACAGCGCTAATCAACTTCCATATCTTTCTTTCTACTATAAGTTTAAAATTTATAAACTATTGACAATAGATAAATGGTCTGCTAACTCTTAAGAGAGTAAGTATTCGTTGATGTATTTACTCGCTATCTAAATAAACCGTTAGTTAACAATTTAAATGGAGGATTTATGGGAGTCATGAACGATGTGAAAGACACCGCCAGAAAAGTGACAAACACTGTTGTAGATAAAACTGAGGATGCAGTAGGTATTACAAAATCCCCTAAAGAATTAGCAAAGAGAATCATCGAACATCTTACTCATCGAGAATATAAAGAGGCTGCTAGTATGTTAAGCTCTGAGGCAAGAAAGCACCTTGTTAAAACAGGATTAGAGGATGATGAGTTAGCCAAAGAGAAATTAGATAATTTTGAGAGAGCTGTTAATGCTTTGGCAATTGATTTAAAAAATCATGATTATCAGCAAATAACGGCACAATTTGAAAGATTGGAAAAAGCATTACCTGAAAAATCTATAGAATCTTACCCTGTATTGAGTTCTATAAAAAATATACTAAGGAGTATAATCGATACTTTTAAGAAGCATATAAAAGAAGGTACAGAACCTGAGTTTAACGATATGCTAAGAACTTTAGAAAAGTCATTTGACAATTTTATGAACAACTAAAATAGATTTAAGTATATTTAAATAAAAAAAAGAGGCGTCTTTATGAAGAAATTCCAAACTCTGTTAGCAACAGTGCTATGTTTAAACTTAATAAGTTGTGGTCATTCGGGTGGGCAGACAGGAAGAGAAGGTTATAAAAATCAAGGAGAACAAATTGAAGATACTAAAATAGTAACATTTATAAGGAATAAATTTCGCAATGATCCACTAATTCCAACTAGCTTAATCCATATAGCTGTAGATAGAGGAATAGTCCAATTAAGTGGATTCGTACGGACGCATGAAGAAGCTAACCTCGCTATTTCAAGTGTCAAAGGAGCACCAGGGGTAAAAGATGTAATTAACAGCTTAATAGTGTTATCAGGTGGGGAATACGCTACAAGAAGAGCAACTGTAGAAAGGTATAATACTGCAAGGTAATTAAAGGTATTGTGTTGCAAATAGCAAGTGTCTATATAGTGTTTTCTTTTGCTGTTTGCAACAGCTCCGTCAATTCAAGAAAATTACAGCAAAGCCAATATAACGCATGTTAACTTAATTTAATCAAAGGAGAAAAACTTTATGTCATTAAAAAAACCAATTATGTTTGTTCTTTCATTAGCCATTGCAACGGCATCTGCCTTTAATTGTTCCACGGTTTTTGCAGGTTCTGTAGAAGATTCCGTTATAACAGCTGAGGTAAAAACTCTATTAGTAAGCGAGAAAGACATCCCGAGTAGTATAAGTGTATCAACAAAAAATCGTGTAGTAATCCTTAAAGGGACTGTAGATACTGCTCTGCAAGCTCATCAAGCAATAGAAATTGCTTCTAGTGTTAGAGATGTAGTAGATGTGGTTGATACTCAGCTTAAAGTAAAGGGTAGCAAATCATTAATGGCAGATGCCTTAATTACAGCAAAGGTTAAGGGTAAAATTAGGCATTTGTTTACAAGTAGACAAATAGCACATGGCTACGAGTTACATGTCGAAACTACGGATCAAGTAGTACACATACTTGGTAGCGTTGCAAGAGAAGCAGATTTGGATACAGTAGTAGCTGCAGCTAAAGAAGTTAAAGGTGTAAAATCTGTTAAAACTAATATAAAATAAGCCGCTATAAAAGTACAGGCCACCCAGCGCCGTCAAGTTAAGTTCCACCTATTTTACTTAACTTGACGGTGTCTTAATAGTTACCATAACTATAAATTCCTATTTAACTTGGATCACATTAGATTTAAAACAAATACTTGACTATTTTAGTTGGGTAAGTTAGCCTCCATAGTTATTATACTATATTTTTGAATAAACCATATGATGTTAACAACTAAGAGTCGTTATGCAGTAATGGCGGTAATAGAAGTGGCCGCAAACAAGACTGGTCTGCCTATGAAACTGTCTGATATTTCGGCAAATCAAGATATTCCTTTAAATTATTTGGAACAAATATTTCTCAAACTTAAAAAGGCAGACCTTGTAAAATCAGTTAAAGGGCCTGGTGGTGGTTATCAACTTACCAGCACTACTGATCAAATTACTATAGAAAATATCATTGATGCGGTGGATGAGAATCTCAAGATGACTAGATGTTCAAAAGACAAGAACTGTAGAAAAAATGGTATAAATTGCCAAACTCATAATTTATGGAAAGGTCTCAGCAAAAGGATACGAGACTATTTTGCTAGCATTTCCATAGCCGATGTAATGAATGGAGAGCTTAAGGTATAGTACAAATGAGACTACTTTCAGGTTTAAATCAGACAATATATCTGGATCATAATGCAACAACACCTCTGCACCCAGCTGTAAAAAGCAAGATGGATGAGTATGCATTATTGCCTCTAAATCCTTCGTCAATTCATTCAAGTGGAAGAGCTGCCAAGTCAATAATTGAGAATGCTCGTAAACTGATAGCAAAACTTATGGGGTTTGAAAGTAATTTCAGAAATTATCAAGTAACTTTTACCTCTGGTGCTACTGAGGCTAACAATATTATTCTAGCTAATTACAGAGATGGCGAGATATTTATCTCTGCAACAGAACATCTTTCAATTTGGGCTCACAGCAAGATTGCTTCCAATTTTACTGTGATTCAAGTAGATAAAAATGGCGTTTTAGATCTTGAGGATTTGCAGCAAAAATTGGCAAGTTCTACAAAGCAAAAGAAACTAGTTTCAGTGATGCTGGCAAACAACGAGACTGGGGTTATTTCTTTTTTACAAAAAATAGCTAAAATTTCCCATGAACATGGTGCACAGATACATAGCGACTGTGCTCAAGCTACTGGAAAAATACAGGTTGATATGATAGATATGGATCTTGATTTTGCGAGCATTTCTGGCCACAAATTTGGTGGACCTGTTGGATCAGGGGCTTTAATCAGTAAAACATTATTTCATCTTCAACCAATATTTATTGGTGGTGGGCAAGAGCGAGCTTTGCGTTCTGGTACCGAAAATGTTCCTGCAATCGCTGGACTTGGTGAGGCTGCTTTGATTGCATTTGATGAATTAGACAAACGTAATGGTGAAATGAAAAAATTACGTGATAGGCTTGAGTCTAAATTGCTAAATAAATTTCCAGATGTCGTCATTGCTGGTATAAATACCGAGCGCTTACCAAATACTAGTTTAATAATTAATCCAAAGGTCACAGCACAAATAATGTTAATTGCTCTTGATCTAAAAGGCGTTGAAGTAAGTTCTGGTTCTGCTTGTTCTTCTGGTAAAGTTGGCAAATCTCATGTTCTATCTGCAATGGGCTGTTCTGACGATGAAATTAAGTCGGCGATACGGATATCCTTAGGCTATACAACTAGCGGCAAAAATATTGATGATTTTCTTGAAATATATAGCGAATTAAATAGGTAACGAATATGAACAACCTAGCAAAATTAAAACAAAAAGTGATTGATGAAGGAGGAAGAATCCCAATTTACCTCGACAGTCAAGCGACAACACCGACTGATCCAAGGGTAGTTGAGGCGATGATACCTTATTTTACTCACAATTTTGGTAATCCGCATTCAAGAAGCCATCAATATGCATGGGAAGCAGAAGAAGCGTGCGAGCTTGCAAGATCCCAGGTAGCAAGTTTAATCGGTGCTGTGTCAAAAGAAATAGTATTTACTTCTGGAGCTACAGAGTCGAATAATATGGCTTTGAAAGGGATTGCAAAATTCTATGGAAACAAGAGAAATCACATAGTAACCCTTGTAACGGAACACAAATGTATTTTGGACACAGCCCGCCATCTAGAGCAAGAAGGTTTTCAAGTAACCTATTTGCCTGTACAGCCAAATGGCTTAGTTGATTTAAATCAACTAGAGGAAGTTGTAACACAGAATACTGTACTTGTTTCGGTGATGGCAGTTAACAATGAAATCGGTGTTATTCAGCCACTTAAAGAAATTGGCAAGATTTGCCGTCAAAAGGGTGCTTTTTTTCATACTGACATGGCCCAAGCATTTGGTAAAATTCCGATTGATGTTAATGAGTGTAATATTGACCTTGCAAGTATTTCAGGTCATAAAATACACGGGCCAAAAGGTGTTGGAGCACTTTACATCAGGCGCAAACCAAGAATACGGCTTACTCCTATTATAAATGGTGGTGGACAGGAGAGAGGCTTGCGCTCTGGAACACTTGCTACTCCTTTAGTGGTAGGACTTGGCAAGGCTGCATTGATTGCTTCACAAGAAATGGAAGCTAATTACAAGCATGTAAAGAGACTGTTCGATCGTTTTGTTGGAGCAATTCAAACTAGTGCTGAAGAAATATATCTCAATGGTGATAGAGAAAAACGTTATCATGGTAACGTAAATTTGAGCTTTGCTTATATTGAAGGAGAATCCATGATCTTAGCTATTAAAGATCTTGCAGTATCATCTGGTTCAGCTTGCACATCTTCCTCGCTTGAGCCGTCTTATGTACTTAGAGCTCTTGGAGTAGGTGAAGCTATGGCTCATACCTCAATAAGGTTTGGGTTTAGTAGGTTTACAACTGAAGCAGAGGTTGATTATGCTGCTGAACTGATACTTTCAAAAATAAATACCTTAAGAGAACTGAGCCCATTGTGGGAAATGGTACAAGAAGGTATAGATATTAATGAAATAAAATGGGCAACTCATTAGACTTCTTTCGAAACTCTACTTCCAAAGACATCTGCGTTGTCGCTTCTAGCATCTGTTCTTTGGTAGCGAGTTTGGAAAGAAGTTATTTAAAAGTTAAAGAGAGGTTAATATGGCATATAGTAACGAAGTAATAGACCACTATGAAAATCCACGTAACGTGGGAACATTAGACAAAAAGGACGATTCAGTGGGTACTGGGCTTGTTGGCGCACCAGCTTGTGGTGACGTATTAAAGCTACAGATTAAGGTTGACGATAATGGTGTTATTGTTGATGCCAAGTTTAAAGCATTTGGTTGTGGTTCAGCCATTGCTTCTAGCTCTCTTGTAAGCGAGTGGGTCAAGGGCAAAAACGTTGACGAAGCTCTGGCTATTAAAAATACAGAAATAGCTAAGCATTTATCGCTTCCACCAGTAAAGCTTCATTGCTCAATGCTTGCAGAAGATGCAATTAGGGCTGCAGTAACTGATTACAAAAACAAACGTAAAAATGCCTAATACCAAGCAGGTTATGACCCTAACAGGGGCAGCCGCAACTCAAATTAAAGCTCTTTTAGCTCAGCGAGGAAAAGAATCATTGGGCATTAGAATTGGCGTAAAATCTGGAGGTTGTTCTGGCTTAAAATATTTTGTGGAGTATGCCGACGCAAAAGGACATTTTGACGAAATCATAAGTGATAAAGGTGTAACAGTTCTAATCGACCCAAAAGCCTTGATGTATCTTCTTGGCACAGAAATGGACTACATGGAAGAAAAATTCAAATCAGGATTTACCTTCACAAACCCAAATGAAAAGGGCAAATGTGGTTGTGGCAGTTCATTTAATGTGTGATAAAACATATTCTCCTTCTACCGCGTTTTTTTATCCGGCAGGAAACCTCCAACTTGTGCATCCCAAAGTGATTTATACGTTCCGTTTCTGACAAGTAACTCGGTATGAGTGCCATCTTCTACAATTTTGCCCATATCAAATACAAGGATACGGTCCATACGTAGTAAGGTTGAGAGGCGGTGAGCTATTACAATGGTTGTTTTTCCTTCTTCTCCAGAGGTTTCGTTTCGAGAATATGCCGGAAATATTGAGTGGGGCGTGTGGGTTTTGATATTGCCCCCCCGAACTCGGGGGGATGAAAGCGGCGCGATTCGCGCTAGCGTTGGCGTCTTGAACTTGAAGAATTCGGAATCCAATTTCGTTACAAACCTGGCGAACAAAATATCGTTGCTGACGCATTCAGCCGAGTCCCCACCACAATCACTGACACTCCTGCCTCCAAAACAGTTGATGCCCTCTCCACTCACCTCTCGTACTACAGCTATGCCACAGTCCCAGCCGTTGACTCATTG
>JANNVO010000056.1:0-13152 GCA_031414475.1 Rickettsiales bacterium | reverse complement strand
TTTCTAAACCAAGCATACACGACGTCAGGACGCTGTGTTGTAAATTGGTGGTTAAAAGCATCTTCAATGGTTGATCCATCTTCGGCTTTGATACCTGGCTTGATGGTAATTTTATAGCTGGTAGCTTCCTTAAGAGCGTTTTTTTCATCCAAATTACAAGAAAGTGCACTGGTATTCAACCAGCGCCATTGACATTGTAGGTTGGGTTCAATTTCAACGGGTATTTCTGAATTATCACGTTCCATACGCCCAATTGGCACTACTGGTCGATTAAACTGAATGACGATTTGCCTACCTGCTTGTACATCTTCTCCTCCGTCTGGTGTTACACGTAGAATTCGAAGTTCTTTGTTTTTAGCAAATTCAGCTGAATCAAATGCTCCTATTGCTGTGGCAGTAGATAGAAAAAACAGGGTGATAAGGACAAAAATACGCATAATAATCAACGCTTATAAGTCATGGATATGATATATTTGTATCATATCTTATTGGCTAAATTTATCTACTTATATATCGGTGTTAGGGAATTTAATTACCTAAATCAATATGGTTTATTAGAACTTATAACCATACCTAATTCCGATATCAGTTAAGCCTGGGTTAGGTTTTACAATATCGGCACTGGAAATGTGGTCTATCATTAGCGAGATTGAGTGTATCTGGGAGAGTTTATAACCAAGTGAAAACGATTCTCTAAAAAGTAAATTTGAGCCAAGACCTCTTCTTTTTTTAGATATTTTTTTCTCGGCATTGTTAATCGATATACCAAGGGAAGCTTCAACCAAGAAGCTACTACCGAGATCAGCGTGCCAAGTTAATCCTGTATATAGATTACTAGTATAACCTTTGTTATTAATGCTTGCCCCTATATGAGGATAAGCTCTTAGGTAGTTATCTAGCTTATCTAGTAAGTACTCGACAATAATGTTTTGTCCTTTCTCGACCCTGTGATTTAGTTTGTTATCAAAATCATGTTGAGTTATTCCGATTTTAAACTCTTGAGCTTGAGTATTAAGTATAGTAAAAATTGACGTTATGCTAAGAAAAATTATAAGTTTTTTCATCATATGATTAGTCCTTTTTGTTTAAAGCTATTAAGTAAAACTCGCTTGATTCTTTACGACTTGAGTCTGGTTTGAAGTGCTTAATGGTTTTAAAGTGTTGTTTAACTGTGGTCAATAGATCAACTTCAGCTCCACCGCGAAATATTTTAGCTACGAAATGTCCACCTGGTTTAAGAATTTTTAGTGCAAAATGAAGTGCGTTTTCGCATAATGCCATAATTCTGAGGTGATCAGTTTGGCTGTGCCCTATAGTATTTGCCGCCATGTCACTCATTACAACGTCAGCAAGATTTCCTTCTAGAGCATTTATGATTATTTCTTGCGTATCATGATCATAAAAATCTTTTTGGAAGGAGATAACCCCAGGAATATTTTCAATTTGAAGTAAATCTATAGCTATAAGTTTATTAGAAGCGTTTGTAGAATCAGATTTAATAATTTTTGCTGCAACTTGTGACCATCCTCCAGGGGCTGCACCAAGATCAACTACATTGAATCCCGCTTTTAAAATATGGAATTTGTCATTAATTTCAATAATCTTATATGCAGCCCTTGATTTGTAACCGTCAATTTTGGCGCGAGCGACGTATTGATCGTTTAATTGTCGTGCTAGCCATCTTGTTGAAGAGGTTTTTCTCTTTTTTGCTGTTTTGACTTTGACGAATTTGCCTCGATAGCCTGTAGATGCTGACATTTTTACCTTTTTTTATCGGCGTACTTATCTAGCACAGAGTTGACAAACCCCACCTGGCCATCATCGAGCATGTCACTTGCTATATCAGTATATTCATTAATGATGACGTTGCGCGGTGTTTCTGGAAAATATTTCATCTCGCAAATTGATACTCTAAGAGTGGCAAAAAGGAGTTGTGGTAGGCTCTTTATAGTCCATTCATTGGAGAGGTGATTTTCAATAATTTGATCTATTTCCTGTATATTGTCATGTGTATGTTTAACCAATTCTTTTAAGTAATTAAAACTAGGTTTGAGTTTTAATAGGCTTTTTGAATCAAGTTCATAATCACTCTTTATATCTTTGTCTCGATAAAAATCAATAATTTGTAACAATAATGTGTCAATGTTAGTATCTTGTTTATCGTTTTCAAATTGGTATAAAGTTTGAATTGCAGCAATGCGTGCAATGGACTTACTGTTAAGTTGTGAATTGAACATTTATATTGGGATCTAAAGTGATTTGCCGAGTATTCTAGCAAAAAAATAGCTATTGGTAAAGGTAAGTTTCCTTATTAATAAGACATTTTGGTTGAAACATGATTTAGATTGAAAAATGCTAGATAAGGTAGTTTGTTTTGTATTATCGTCCATGATAATATTTATTCGTTTGGAAGTGGTGCTATTCATGCATTTTTCGGTTGTATTTTTTCTTGCAAATGATATAAAAACTTGAATATTTTATTAGTAATAAAGGGTGTGCTCGTGAGTAAAGTTTTAAAAATAGTAGTTTTGATGTTCGCAACTATGATGCCTATGCAAGTTTTTGCGGATAAAGTAAGTGGAATAAATATTAAAGGTAATCAGCGGGTAGAACAATCAACAATTCAGGAATATTTAGGAATTAATGTTGGAGATGAATATTCCGAGCAAGCAGGTAATAATGCTATTAAGAATCTTTATGCAACCTCTCTTTTTGAAAATATTAATATACAGTTTAATAATGGATTATTGCTGGTTAATGTAATTGAGACTCCATTTGTTAGTAAAGTTGTCTTTACGGGAAATCACAAAGTAAAAACTAATATCTTGTCGACCGAAGTATATACTGCTGCAGGGGAGAGTTTAAAGAAGGCCAAGCTTATAACCGATGTAGAAAAAATTAAAGAAATATACAAGCGTTCTGGAAGGTTCTCTGTACAAGTTAAGTCAAAAATCGAGTCGCAAGAAAATAATAGAGTTAAAGTTGTTTTTGAAATTGATGAGGGGCCAAAAACAGGTGTAAGGAGCTTATATTTTGTTGGTAATGAGAATTATAAAGATTCTGAGCTTAAATCTATAATTCTTACTAAAGAAGCTAGGTGGTTTAGGTTTCTAGAGAGTAACGATACTTACGATCCTGAAAGAATTGAATATGACAAGCATTTGATAAAGCAATTTTATAATTCTGTTGGATTTGCTGATTTTAGAGTTATATCTGTGACAGCAGACTTGTTGCCAACCAAAGAAGGGTTTATTTTAACTTATTCAATAGAAGAGGGGGCCAAATACAAATTTGGCAAGACAAGTTTGAATAACAAGCTCGCAAGTATCAATGATGAAGAAATTTGGAAATTTATTGATAAAAATGAGGGGCAGACATTTAATTTAAGTGCCTCTCAGAAAACTGCAGAACGTATTGCTGATTACCTTGCTGGTAAAGGATATCCGCAGGTTGACGTCCATCCGGATATACAAACTAATCCTTCGTCTGGCACCGTTGATGTGGTTATGGTTGTCGATCAAGCTGAAAAAATATTTATCAATAGAATTAACGTTGAAGGTAACTTAAAAACCGAAGATCATGTTATTAGACGTCAGCTAAAAATTGCTGAAGGGGACGTTTATAATAGAGGGAAGATTGAAAGGGGAGAAAGAAATATCAGAAATCTTGATTATTTTGGAAAAATGTCTCTTAACCTTTCTCCTACAGATAAAAGTGATAGGTACGATATTAATATTAACGTTGAAGAAAAATCAACATCTTCAATAGGTTTAGATGTTGGTTACAATACTGCGGGTGGTCCATTTGGAAGAATTTCTTTCCTTGAAAGGAACCTTGTTGGAACTGGTAAGTACCTCAGTGCAGGAGTTCAAGCTGGTAAAAAGAGTATTTATTATTATGCTGGACTGACGGATCCAAATTTTATGGATAAGGATCTTTCTTTGGGTGGAAGTGTATTTAGAAGTGAAAACGGTAGTGGAAGTGGTTTTACAAATCAGGAGCTAAATTATTCTTTGAAATCCACTGGTGCTAAAATTTCTTTAGGTTACGACATATCTGATGATTTATCTCATGAAATTGAGTACGGGATAAAGCGTGATCAGTTGAAAGCTCCAGGTAGCTCAGCTTCAGTATTTATTAAAGAACAAATGGGTAACTTTGTTACTTCATCGATGTCTCATAGTTTGACTTATGATAGAACAGATAGCAGAGTGCTACCGAAAAATGGTTATATATTAACTGGCGCGCAAGAATATGCTGGCTTGGGCGGTAATACTAAGTACTTGAAGCACGATGTTGATGGCAAAGTGTTTAGATCTTTTGTTGAAAATAAATACACTATAAAATTTTCTGCCGCTGCTGGTCATATTAAGGGAGTTGGTGGTAAGAAGGTAAGAATCTCAGATCGCTTTAATCTTGGAGACTATAGTTTAAGAGGATTCGCTCAAGGTGGTATTGGTCCAAGAGACATAGCGACGGATGAAGGTCTTGGAGGACAAAAGTATTATACATTATCAACAGAACTTAATTTTCCAGTTGGTTTACCGGAAGAATTTAATGTAACTGGTGCTGTGTTTTGTGATGCTGGATCTTTATGGGATGCTGATTCAAAGACTTCTAAGGGATTTCATAACGATAAAGCACTTAGAAGTTCTGTTGGTTTTGGTGTTCTTTGGGTGACTAGAATTGCTCCTATAAGATTGGATTGGGGCTTCCCGATTAAGAAGAAAAAATATGATGAAGGACAAACGTTCCATATTAAATTTTCTACACACTTTTAATAAGATAGTGGTTTCACTTAGATGAAATTTTTGCGATGTATAACGCCAGTTTTGGATAAGTGATATGTACAATTTTAGACAATTTTTTAGCGAAAAATACACATTTTTTGATAAGATAGCTTACCCTATTTTGAGAAAAATGTGTTTTTTACAGCAAAAAAATGACAAAATGGCACGTGTTTCGTTATCCAAAACTGGCGCTATAGTGCTGTTATTGATTACAATACCTATTTTTGCTTTGGCAGAAGATAGTAAATTTGTTGCTAAGGTCGCTGTTGTAGATGTTGAGTCAATATTAGAACATTCGCTTGCTATCAAACACCTAAAAAAGTCTATTAACGAAATTAGTGACAATATTGAGAGAGAAGTTACTGAAAAGGCAATGAATCTTAAGAGCATGGAAGATGAATTAATTAAAGAGCGTGTAGTCTTAGGTGAGGAAAAGTTTAACTTGAAAGTTTTGGAGTTTAATAAAAAAGTAAGCCAAACTCAAAAAGAAATGCAGAATAAGAAAAGTGCTTTAGAAGAAGCTCATTCTAAAGCCATAGCGCAAGTTCATAAGAGTACTATTGATGTAATAACCGAGCTTTCAAAACAGTATGGATTTAATATTGTTTTGCCAAGTTCCCAGGTGTTGTTCGTCGAGAACGATATGAACATTACCCTTGAGGTTATAACCAAATTAAATGAAAGGCTTAGTACAGTGGATATTAAATACTCTCAGGAGTAGGAATAATTGATAAGACGGGGGCCGTGGCGGGGGTCATTCATTGCTTACCTAGCCTATAGGTTTCGCTCCATCGCGCCTTGCGCCAAATACCCCTGTGGGCAGAGGGGAGATACCGGAGCAAGTCCGGTATGACTATTTTAGACTATCTTGTTATCCTGAACTTAATTTGGCGAAGCCCTGCCTCTTGGCCTAGGAGCTTCTTTTTGCTGACCAAGATCTTGGGCCGAAGGTATGCGAAGCCAATCAAGTTAGGATTACTTTATTTTATCTTAACCCAAACTCAGAGCTTATATGCTTCTATCCAACAATGGTTGTTGTTTAGTCCTGATATACCAAAACATATATAGCGGTAGCCCACTAAGTACGAACAGGCTTGCAATAGCTAAAGTTTTAACAGGTGTTTCATACATTATCCATAGACAAAAACCACTAGCAACAAGGCCAAATGTCCATTGTATAACAGAACATTGTAGTTTCTTTTGAATTAATAATTTCAAGAAGGCGAGGCAGCACATTAAATATACAAAAAGAAATGCCATTACAGAAAAATCAATTATCGCATTTATTTGCTGAGCTAGGCTTTCATTAGCAGTAAGAAATAATAAGGGGACGATTCCTGCGCAACTTGCTATAATACTCCAAAGTGGAGCGTTATGTTTATTTTTTTGGGCAAATATTTTAGGCATTAAACCATCTTCTGCAAGCCCGAGAGCTACTTGTCCACTTGCTAATATCCAAGCATTGAGAGTCCCTACACAAATAATTGCAGCAATACATGCTATGGCTAAATACCATTGGCCTCCGAAAATAATTTGAGCAGCATCAACATAAGGAGCTTTTGAGTGCATTAGGTCTTGACCAGATATTAAACCCATTATTCCCACGCTATTAACAAAATAAAGCAGGGCTACACATAAAGTGCCCGAAATAATTGCTTTAGGAATAGTTTTAGAAGGATTCTCTACCGAGCCAGCTGGTGTTGTTGCAGATTCCAAACCAATAAAGCCCCATAAAGTTAATAGTGTAACCTTAGCAAGCATTGACGTAGTTGATATGCTTGAAATGCTTTGGTCCATAACAAAATTATTACTGTCAAAAAAGCATAAAGCTATTAGTGGCATAATTAATAGAGGAATGAATTTCAGTAAAGTTAAGAAAAGCTCTGCTTTTCCCGCAGCTTTAACTCCTCTAAGGTTCAAAAGTGTAATAAGTAAAAGTAATATAATTTCTAAGGCTAAATATACGAATGGCGAGCGTGGGCCGATGAATACACTTAATGACCCTATTGCGGTAACTATCACAGCGGTAGTGCTAACCCATGAAATAACCCAATAAGTCCATCCGGTAAAGAAAGCCGCCGTCAGGCCAAAAGTATGTTTTACGTAGGTGTGTGGCCCTCCTGTTTCAGGAAATTTTGCGCAAAGCGATGCAAAAACCAAACAAAGAGCGATTGCTCCTACCCCAGATATTGCCCAGCCGACCAAACTAAAAATGCCATACCCAGCTAAATTCGCTGGCAGCATGAATACACCTGATCCAATCTGACTCCCGGTTACAAAGGCAAATACTGCCCAAAACCCTATTTTATTAGACATAATATTATGACTATTCTAAAATTTAAAAATGAACAGAACTATACTAATATATTGGAGCTATTTCAATAAGAAATATCATTAAGGAGGCTATATCAATTCAACATAGTCTTCTTTAATCGTTTTGAGGCCAATTTTTTCGAATGCTATTTCTAAACTATCGCCATTTCTTCGCACAATAACACCAGTACCGAATTTAGAGTGTCTTACTCGGCTACCGGGCTTTTTGGTTGGTGTGGTATCTATGAGATTTTGCCTTTGGACGGTTGGTTGCATCGAAAAATTATGCCTTGATCCTAAATAATTAAGTTTGTTAGTAGAAGAGCTAATTGCACATAATTCAGACGGTATTTCTCTTAAAAATCTTGACGGTATAGACTTGACAAATTCAGCAAAAATCCGTCGGCTCTCTGCGTGTGTGATATAAAGTTCTTTTTTGGCGCGCGTAATGCCGACATATGCGATACGCCGCTCTTCTTCAAGTCCTTTATCTCCTTCTTCAGCTAGGGCTTTTTGATGAGGAAAAATATTCTCTTCCCATCCTGGCAAGAACACCAAATCAAATTCGAGTCCCTTTGCTGCGTGAAGGGTCATGATTTTAACTGTACCACCAAAGTCAGACTCTAATGATTCATTATCCATTACTAAGCTTGAATGTTCAACAAATTCAGTAATGTTATTAAATTCATCAATCGCTCTTAGCATTTCATTGATATTTTCAATTCTAGCTCTTGATTCGTCCGTTTTTTCTTCTTTTAATACAGCAAGGTAACCAGATTGTTCCAAAATAAATTTTGTTACTTCAAATGCTGATTCATTCTGATATTTCTGACCACATAGAATAATTAGGTCAGTAAATTCCTCAAGGCTCTCTTTTGTTCTACCTTTTAAGATATTTTGATCAATCATTTGCTTAAGTGCTTCAAATACAGATACTTCATATTCAGAGGCGAAGTCTTTAATTTTTTTTAAGGTAACATTACCGATGGATCGTCTTGGTACGTTTATAATGCGCTCAAGAGCAAGGTTATCATTATGATTAATGCTAAGGCGAATGTATGCAAGCAAGTCACGAATTTCCATTCTTTCATAAAATCTAAGGCCGCCAATAATTTGGTATGGCAGGGCGTTGCTAATAAATGTTTCCTCAAAAGATCTTGTTTGGAAGCCAGCTCTGACAAGAATTGCAATCTGATTTGTTTTATACTTACCATTATTTATAAATTTTGCTATTTCAGCGGTAACAAATCGGGCTTCTTCCTTATCGTTCCAGCAAGAAATAATTTTAATTTTTTCTCCGTCTTTTTGATCGGTCCAAAGTTTTTTACTGTGCCGGTGTTTATTGTGGCTGATAATTTGGGATGCCGCGCTTAAAATATAAGGAGTTGAACGATAATTCTGTTCAAGTTTGACCACTATAGAACTTGGAAAATCTTGTTCAAACCGAAGTATATTTTTAACTTCAGCCCCTCTCCAGCTATATATGGATTGGTCATCATCGCCAACGCAGCAAATATTTTTATGTGTACTGGCAAGCATACGCACCCAAACATATTGTACAGCGTTTGTGTCTTGGTACTCATCAACCAATATGTACTTAAATTTGTTTTGGTAATGTTCTAAGATATCAGGATTGTGAATCAATAGCTGGTTGCAATAAAGTAGCAGATCGCCAAAATCAACGGCATTTGAGGCGTGCATTTGCTTTTGATATTCAAAATAAACCATTTTTGCAAGTTTATAAGCTGGCGCAATAAAATCTGATTCGCCAATTTTATCTGGCGTTAAGCCTTGGTCTTTCCATTTAGAAATAATAATGTGAATCATTTTAGCTGGATATTGCTTCACATCTATATGTAGCTCAAGAGCAATATTCTTGACTAGTTTGATTTGGTCATCTTGATTGATGATGGTAAAGTTACTAGTTAAATCCTTTCCTAGGTAAGCAATATGAGCCCTTAGCATCCTTGCAGCAATTGAGTGAAATGTACCAATATTAAGCCCATCAGCATGAATAATATTAGTTATTCTATCCTGCATTTCTTTTGCTGCTTTATTGGTAAATGTCACGGCTAAAATTTCATAAGGCTGCGCAAGATTCTGCTCTATAATGTGGGCTATGCGGTGTGTTAAAACTTTTGTCTTACCAGTGCCAGCACCAGCAAGAACAAGAAGTGGACCTTCTGTGTGCTTTATTGCAAGTAGTTGTGGCTCATTTAATTCTTCTTGATTGTCGTGCATTTAATGTAATTATGATAATACCCAATAGAGCATCATAAAGTGCTATAGTTCTTTAGTCTAATTGTTTATGGATGTTTTTGTGAAACCTTATTGACAGGAATTTTAATATATCATATCTTTTCTCAGTGTTTTTAAGTATCTAAAAGAGTTAATTTAGGTTGTGATTGAAGGATACAAATTAGTTCAAATACCCCGTATTAGCGATGAGAGAGGAAGCCTTTCTTTTGCTGAGATTGGGCAACTTTTAACTTTTGTTGTTAAAAGGGTATACTGGCTGTATGATATAAAGGAAGCCCGTGGGGCTCATGCTCATAAAGAATTGCAGCAGTTTATTTTTTGCGCGCACGGCTCGGTTGAATTTATTTTAGATGATGGGCAACAAAGAGAGTCTGTTGTTCTGGACTCACCTGATAAAGGTCTATGCATTACCAAGCCTTTATGGAGAGAGTTAGCAAATTTTGAGAATGACCCTCAGGTTATTGTGCTAGCATCTGAGGTTTATGATGAACAAGATTATATTAGATCATACAAGGAGTTTCAAAAATGGATGTCCATTTCGTAGATTTAAAAAAAGTATATATAGAGCTAAAGTCTGAATTTGACCATCTGTGGTATGAGGTTAATGAGGATAGTTCGTATATACTCGGCGACAAACTATCCAAGTTTGAACAAGAATTTGCCCAGTATTTGGGAGTAAAGCACGTAATTGGAGTAGGCGATGGTTTTGATGCGCTCGTTCTTAGTATCAAAGCTATGGATATAAAAGCTGGTGATGAAGTAATAGTGCCAGCTCATACATTTATTGCATCATGGCTTGCTGTTTCGGAAGCTGGAGCAACTCCTGTTCCTGTAGAGGTTGACAGTAAAACTTGCCTGATGGATCCTTTGCAAATTGAGAAAGCTGTAACTAGTAGAACAAAGGCGATAATGCCGGTTCATCTTTATGGTCGTGTTTGCGATATGCAGCAAATTGTAGCAATTGCTAATCGATATAATTTGAAAATTATTGAAGATTCTGCGCAAAGCCATGGTGGGGTTGATTTAACAACTGGTAAAAAAGCTGGTACGTTTGGTGATTGTTCGGGGTTTAGTTTCTATCCGGGCAAAAACTTAGGTTGTTTTGGCGATGGTGGGTGTATCTCAACAAATGATTCAGCTTTAGCAGAAAAAATTAAATTGTTACGTAATTATGGAAGTCAGGTGCGTTACGAGCACAAGATAAAGGGTGTTAATAGTAGGCTAGATGAATTGCAAGCTGGCGTGTTGTCGATCAAGTTAAAACACCTAGATAGCTGGAATGAAAAGCGTCGCAATATTGCTAAAATTTACTTATCCGAGCTCGAGAGTGTAGGAGATATAATCTTGCCAGAATATGACGCCGGACATGTTTGGCATATATTCGCTATCAGGACTTCAAAAAGGGACGAGTTAAAAGAGTTTCTAGGGAAAAATTCTGTGGGAACAATTATTCATTATCCAAAGCCCATTCACCTGCAAGAAGCTTATAAGGAGATGAATATCAAGCAAGGTTCGTTTTTGAATACGGAAGAAATTTGCGCTAGCGTACTTAGCCTGCCAATGCACCCCCATTTGCAGGAAGAAGAGGTGACCTATGTCTCTGATGTAATAAAGAGATTTTTTGCTTAAGTAGATTCATATGAAAATAACTGAATTATACAAAAAACTAACCTTGGCCAATTTTATTCATTGGGCTGCAATGCGTTTCTTGCGCGTAGCAAAAATTATTACCGGCTATATGATAACTATTGCTATTAATATAAATCCCAGGAGAGAAGTTTTTCAAAAAAATTTAAATAGCTTGAAATTAAATAGACTTTACTTTTTTAGGAAAGTTAAATTGCCATATTATTCCGTGCAAGAGGGGTGTAAGAAGTTAGGAGCTAAAATAGTTTTTTATAAGGAGGGTGAGGTTATAAACCTGACATTGCCAGAAGTAATTAATGATGATTTTAAAGTAAATGAAGCATATGCTTGCGAAGCAAAATTACCGGATGTTTATTTAGCAGAAATCAGTGATGCGCGAATTTTGGCTAGTACAGATTTAATTATTGTGGGTAAAAGCATTCTATATGACCAGATTAACAAAGATTTTTTTGATAGATACCCAATAAAATCACCGTTAATATCAAGTGTTTCCAAAGATAATATCACTGTCAAATGGCCTTTAAAATCTGCAAACATCGAACGAGGAATTCATCTTCCTAAAGATCATGCAAAGAACTATTTCCATTGGGTGATAGAAAATTTGCCTAGGTTAAGCCTTATTTCTGAGTTGGATAAAAATATTCCGTTATTAGTTGATGGTGATTTGCCGGAACAATTTTATGATGCCCTTGCGATACTAAATCAAGATAATAGAGAAATAATCAAACTTAAAAATAGTACTATATATAAAGTTCGTAAGCTATACTATCCGTCGCAATTGTCAATATTTCACGATAGCTACGATAATCCATTCTACGGCAGGGACGCTATATATTCGGCTAAAGCGATTAGCTATGTTAGAGATGTTGTTTTAAAAAAAATAGGATCTCATAGTAGCGCAAGCCGGCGTAGAAAATTATATATTTCCAGAAAAAATTCGGATTATAGGCAACTACTTAACTCGGATGAGATAGAAGATGCTTTGGTCGCAAGGGGTTTTGAAATAATATTTCCGGAGCATTTATCGTTTTTTACGCAAGTGCAACTATTTTCAGAGGCAGAGATAATAATAGGTCAGAGCGGAGCGGGAATGGCTAGTTTTATTTTTGCTCCCAAAGATTGTGAAATATTGATGATGATGAGTGATGCTAGTCAATCGAATCTTCATATATTCGGTGCTCTAGCTCAATCCATGGGGCTCAATCTAAAGTACATTCTTGGCAAACATCTAACCATTAAGAAATCCTATATTAATCATTCTGATTTTTATGTTGATGTAAGTATATTGATTAAATATTTAGAATAGGACACATAAACGATGATGAATCAATATAAAGTAGCTGTCCTTATGCCTTGCTATAATAAAGGGGATTATATTGCTCATGCAATAGAGTCTGTTTTGATGCAAGAAACAGATTTTAATTTTGAGCTAATTATCATTGACGATAAATCAACAGATCAAAGTTTAAAAATTGCTCAAGATTATCAAAGTCGTTATTCTAATATAATAAGAATTATAACTAATGAGAAAAACGAAGGATGCTTGTCCACTACATTAAAAGGGTATGAACAATTAAAAACGGAATATTTTTGTGTACTTGACCCTGATGATTATTGGATAAGTGAAAATAAGCTTCAGAATGCTATTAACTTTTTAGATAAGAATAGTGATTTTACTATGTATGTTAGCAATACATATATAGAGGAAGGTAATACTAGAACACCATATTTTACTATTTTAAAAAATAGGAATTGTGATTTTGAGCATTTGGAAAGCTTAATGTGGGGGCATACTTCTGGGGTGGTGTTTAGAAATGTAATTTTCAAACACGAAGTACCAAAGATTCTCTATCAACAGATTAAAACAAAAAATGAACAATGTTTTGAAGGCGATTCTTTTAGAAATGTTATTCATTTAAAAGAAGGCAAAGCTCATTGTGTAAATACTATTGAAAGTGTATATAGAATTACAGGAGATGGTATTTGGACAAGTTATAGCAAATTTCAACAGAACGCTTTGAATGCCAGATTTTTTTTAACAATGTTCTCATATTTTGGCAATATAACTCAGTAACATCATCGACCATTCTAAACAATATTTCTCCTAGTTTGACCACTTTCCAACGTCGTCGTTGTAATTTCA
>JANNVO010000055.1:0-1912 GCA_031414475.1 Rickettsiales bacterium | reverse complement strand
ATACCAGAATTTGAGCCAATAATGAATTATTACGGTAGTTCTGAGAAGATAAGTAGTTTGGATGGGAATCCAGTAGTTAAGCCTTCTGACAGCGCGCAGAATTTCTCTCCTGAAGCTACCAGAAGTTTAATACAAGACTTTAAACCTGATAATACTAGGGGAACAGCTGCTACTAATGAAGGGCAACATGTGGATGCTAGCAAGAAGATTAAGGGGTGATTATTTCTTATGGAGATGATTATAGATATTATTAGGAAGATAACAATAATGAATACTTGTCATCATACTTTCTCTATTACGACGGCGAGTAGGCATAGGAGCGTTAGCAGCAATATAGCTCCATAATTTACGATTAAATAAAATGGAAATAGGACAATTTTTAAACACAAAAAATAAGGTTGGAATGAGAAAAAATATATTAATCAATATAGTTGCAGACGCAATAGTTGGAATTGCAGCACCAATTTTATCTAAAACAGCTCCTGTAAGAACAGTAAAAGCTACAGTTGTAACTATGATTGGAAAACGAGTAGGCAAATCTTTCTTTATGTCGATTTCTCTGCCTTCTTTGGTTAGAAAAATACTATCCTTTACGAAGGTAGTTTTTGAAAATAAAAACACAGTGAGTGGAACAATTATTAGAGTAAGCCAGAACACCATAGAAGCAATGATTGGCAAGTCCTTAATAGCTGAAGCCTCAGAAAACCCAGCGCTCATAGCAAACCAGAAAACAAAGTTCCAGAACCTGTCTCTGCTCATCTTGAGCGAAAAAATCCTACTAAGCAAGCTTGGTTGGTTTTTACAGAATGTTGTGAAATCTTCCATGGTGTTTTCTTACAATTTATGGTTTCAAATATATAGTATTATTATATCAAAATACCGCCAGTTTTCCAAGCAAATAAAGGCTTTTGTGCTAGTTATTTCCTTGGTTCTATGTGGTAATTCGGTTGTTGTTTTGGCAGATGATAAGGTGACAATTGGGTATAGTGAGAAAGAACTATCATTGCTTATAGCTAGTGCCGAAAGAGAGCATCAAATACCGGCTGGACTGCTTGCTGCCATTGCAAAGACTGAGTCTGGAATGAAAGCTTATGCTCTTAATGTTGGTGGTAGATCTGTGTTTCCGATGTCTATATCTGCTGCGCAAGGAGTGCTTGAGGACAAGCTAAATGCTGGTCTGACTAATATTGATATTGGTGTGATGCAATTAAATTATCGTTGGCATGGAGATCAGTTTGATAGTCTAGAAGAAATACTTACTCCAGAAAGCAATATCAATTACGCGGCTAAATTACTTGGGTCGTTATATGCTCAACATGGCACTTGGCATAAGGCAGTGAGGTACTACCATTCAGCTACTCCTGAGCATCATAGAAAATATTCACGCAAAGTAGTATTGTGTTGGTTAAATGCATAAAATAATAAAATTTAAATTTAACAGGAGTATAAAATGACCAATAAACTTGTAGATCAAAATACAGACATACTAATCACCGAGATTAAAGCTCTTATAAATCAAGCAAAAGGACATATAGTTCATATTGCTTCTTCTTCTATGACCACTCTTTATTGGCGTATAGGCAAAAGATTAAAGGAAGATATTTTAGGTTCGAGAAGAGCTGAATATGGTCAAAACATTATTACTAATTTAGCAAAAATATTAGCCACAGAGTATGGTAAGGGCTTCACTTATAGTGGCTTAACTAGGATGGTTAGATTTTACGAGCAATTTGCTGAAGCAGAGATTGTTGCGACACTGTCGCAACAATTGACATGGAGTCATATAGTTGAATTACTAATATCTTCTATAGGTAGTAATTCAACTATATGACTCCATGTCAATTGTTGCGACAGTGTCGCAACAATCTCTGCTTCAGCAAATTGCTCGTAAAATCTAACCATCCTAGTTAAG
>JANNVO010000054.1:0-2033 GCA_031414475.1 Rickettsiales bacterium | reverse complement strand
CTTGCGAAGCGAGCGCAACGCTGCAGATCAGCGTGCAAGTACCACCCGCCAGCGCGGGCGCTGACGATGCCCTTTGCATCGGCGACACACTGCAGTTGAATGCTACCGGTGGAACAGGCTTCTCTTGGACCCCGGGAACCGACCTCAGCGATGCGACCATCGCGAACCCGCTCGCCTTCCCGACTTCCACCGCGACGTACTCGGTAACCGTTACCGATGGCCTCGGTTGCACGGCCACGGACAGTGTAACGATAACCGTGAACGCATTGCCGGTTGCTGATGCCGGTCCGGATGAACAAGTATGTTCCGGCAGCAGTGTGAACATCGGTGGCTCGCCCACTGGCCCGGGTGGAAGCACCTACATCTGGTCGCCGTCAACGGACCTCAGCAGTGGAACAGCGGCGAACCCCGATGCCGACCCAACGGCTACGATCACCTACACCGTGCAAGTGACCGATGGGAATACCTGTGTCCAGTTCGACTCGGTTGTTGTTACGGTGAACCCATTGCCGACCGTATCCGCTGGTAACGACACCTCCTTCTGCGTCGGTGGGTCGGTGCAATTGAACGCACAAGGCACCGGCACCTTCGCATGGGCACCGGCCGCCGGATTGAACGACCCGAACATCCAGGACCCGATCGCATCACCGACAGCCAACACCATCTACACCGTTACCATCACCGACGGAAATGGTTGCCAGAACACGGACGACGTCAACGTATCCATCGATCCCTTGCCGACCGTGGATGCCGGTCCTGATCTGTGGGTGTGCCCCGGTTTCGGCGAAATGCTCATGGGCAGTGGCTCCGGCACCTTCGTATGGTCGCCAAGTGCTGACTTGGACGACCCCAACAGCGCGACCCCCGTCGCGGATCCCGCTACGAGCACCGTGTATACGCTTACGGTTACCAGTGGCAACAGCTGCACAGCCAGCGATGCCATGACACTTGTGGTGAACGACGACCCACCTGCGGATGCTGGTGCTGATCAGACGATCTGTCTCGGGCAACAAGTGGTGCTTGGAGGAAATCCGTCAGGACTGCCGGGCAGCACCTTCACGTGGTTGCCGGGTGCAACGTTGAGCGACCCCACGAGCGCCAACCCGCTCGCCACACCGGATGCCACGACCACCTACACGCTGATCGTCACCAGCGATACGTGCACCAGCAGCGACCAAGTGAACGTATTGATCCAAGGCGTTGCCGAAGCGGCCTTCAACGTGCGTTTCGAACCCGGTTGCGATGGACTGCGCGCGTACTTCAACGACCTGAGCACCGCGCCTCTCACGTGGTTCTGGGACTTCGGGAACGGCGCTACAAGCACAGAGCAGAACCCTGTGTTCGACCTCACCTACGGCCAGGACTTCAACGTCACGCTTACCATCACCGACATCTTCGGATGCACCGATGCGGTAACCCAGAACTACAACGTGAACAACTACGAGGACTACGTGGAACTGAACGTTCCCAACGTCTTCACGCCGAACAACGATGGCATGAACGATGTGTTCACCATCAATACCGAAGCCGTGCTTGGACCGTGCACGAACATGGTCGTATACAACCGTTGGGGCCAGAAGGAGTTCGAGAGTTTCGGAGCGAACATCGTTTGGGACGGCCGCAACTTCGGTGGCATCGAGTGCATCACGGGCACCTACTTCTATGTGATCGAAGTGAAAGGCATGAGCTTCGAAGGAACCGTCCTGTTGAACCGATAACACGATCATCATGAAGATCCTCGCCGTTCTCGCTCTGGTTGCCGGTGGATATGGACTGTACACCTATTCGCCATGGAGCGATTGCGTGAAGGGCTCCGGAGAAGCGGTGAAGAAGAGCCTCACCGTTGAACCCATCCATGGGATCGAGATCACAGGCTCCCTGGATGTTGAACTGACCCAGGCACTCGCGCAGAGCGTTGAGGTGGAGGGCCAGGCCAACATTGCAGAGTTGGTGCAGACCACCGTATCCGACGGCATTTGGAAGATCAACACCAGCAAATGCTACAGCACCGACAAGCCCTTCATCGTGCGGAT
>JANNVO010000053.1:0-66773 GCA_031414475.1 Rickettsiales bacterium | reverse complement strand
GGAACTTATTTTATTGAAAAGGAGGAAGAACAAATTACAGGCTAATTCGAAAAGATACGGTTTTAGTCTATAATTTTATACAAGACCGTACCTTTTTACACGAATGGGGCTGGTACCCCAAGATGAGATATATGGAGCGGTTTTATAAGATATGCGGGTTAATAGGCTTATATTTTATTAGCCCTGCTTCTTTTTTGGCTCTTAAATTTAAGATAAGCGAAGATAATATGATGCTGTTTCGTATGACTATCAATATTACTTACTATACAACTATAGTTGCTCTATTTTTTCTTATAATTAATCTTTAAAAAACTAATAGCTAGAATTTGTATTTATAAGTGCCCGCGGTATATCATGGATGCGGAGTGATAGCAATAATTGTTATTTCAGATTTGTCAGGACCATAGTGCCAAAAGATTCTATAAGCCTCGGGAGTTTTATTTTCAGCGTAAGCTTCGAATATTTTGATTCCAAATTGTCGCGTTAGAGAATTATATTCATGTGTATTTAGGCTAGGATGTTTAGGATTGTTTTCTAAATACCCCAAAGATTTCCTTACAGCATTTAACCGTTTCTTTTTACTCGGGTCGCTCCCTAATTTCTCTAAATTTGACGCCGCTTCGGTAGTGAGTAGTATTCGAAAACTCATCTATTTGTCTTCATCCGCATATTTTGCGAAGCTTCCTTTGTAAATAGTTTCTTTTCTAGAAGATTGCTCAAGTCCTTTTTTAATCGAAGATAAAGATTGTTCATTTTCAAACAACCATTTTTCATGTAACTGAACTTCGGCATAAGGTTTTAAAGTTATTTCCTTAGTTGATTCATTCATTATTGCTTTGTAACCACTAACACCCTTAGTAAGGTTACCTAAACAAATACGCCCTTTTGCATCTGGTCTTAAAATCTTTTTTGCCATCATACTAATGCTCTTGCACCCTGCTCTTGTAATTACACTCTGGTTACGCTTATGATAACATTTTGTGGGAATAATGTAAAGTGGGATAGATTAACTATTAGCAACAAAACTATCTTCCGCAGTATGTAGGTAACTAAAAAGCTCCATATGGAGCTTTTTAAGAGCCCATTTAAAATGTTTGAAAAAGTTTTACCAAATATAGTTTGTGGCTTTAAGAACGGATCCTAAGCTGAGCAAATGTTATATACTCTTCTCTTTCTGAAATAGTCAGAAAGATTATACATTGCATTATTGCAACTTTGATTTTGTTGGAAAGAATATTTACTTTAATATCTCTATTTTTCTTTTATTCCCTTGTTTTAGCTGGATATTATTGGTATAATAATTATATATTAAATGAATTATGTTTATGGAAATAATAGAAGTTGATCCAAGAGTTTGCAAAAGGTGGCAATATGCTGATCGCAATTCTTTTGAATTTGGTGATACGAATATTCTAGCTGAAGACATTAAGCGTAACGGGCAAATAACGCCTGTTTTTGTGCGAACCTTAAAAGACAATGGCAAATTCAAATACGAGGTAATCGCAGGTAGTAGACGCCTGCAAGCTTGCCTTGCCGCAGACTTACCAATAAAAGCGATATTAACTAATGTAACAGACGCAGAGGCAGCCACTATCCAGATTAAGGAAAACGAGCAGATTGGACTTTCTGAATACTCAAGAGGTATGTCATTTGCTAAACTAAAACAAGACGGTAAGCTAACTCAAGAGCAATTAGCCGAAATTGCCGGGTGCTCAAGAAAAAAGATCCAAAACTTATTAGCCTTTGAGAAGATAGATAAAGCTATCTGGAATGCAGTTACAAATATGAGTAAAGTTTCAGCCAGGTCTGCAGAAACTATCTTAGCTCTTTCGAAAAAATCAGCTGCCCATAAAGAAGCTCTTATCGAGATTGCCGAAGATATTAGAAAAGGTGCTGGTAGTGTACGTATCGAAAAACTTGTTGATGAAATCTTAAACAGCCAGTTCGGTAAAGAGGAAGAACAAATTATCACTAATCCTACAGGCCAAGTACTAGCTAAATGGAAAGATGGAAAGTTATATTTTGCTAAAGATCTAAAATTAGACAAAAATAGGTTCAACAAAATGCTGGTTGATTTCTTTAATATCGAAAACAAGTAAAACAAAAAAACAGGAGGATTGCTATGAATAATTATGAGTTTGTAAAATTTGCTGCCAACAGATTCGGTATTGACGAAACTGTTGCTGAATCGATGGTTGATATGTTTGCTCAAAGCTTGCAAGAACTAGTAGCCGCTGGGCAATCCGTTACCATCGATGAAATCGGTGAGTTCAAATCCGTACCCCTATTCCCAAATGGATTAAATCACCATAATAATATTGCCCTTGCCAAAGTTGCAAAACGTAATATTGTTAGCTTTAAGCCAAGTGATAGGCTTGTAGGAAGAGTTGCTTAGTAATGAAAAAAGATTGAGTAAAAATCATCCTCTCTTACACGTATTAGGGAATTAATCATTTAGAAAATATTCCACTAATTTAGCGAGCTTTCTTCTATCAGTACTGTTTTTAGCCCTAATGATAAGAGAACCCATTCTCCATCTGGCAACAATTTCTCCTTTGTTATTTCTAATATCATTGTCTATCTCTTCCTTTTTACCTGATACGATAGTTTTAACGGATTCTTCAATATCATAGCTAGCCAACCCATTTTTAATCTTGTCTGCAATTTCTATTAAAGCATTGATATAGTCATCTCCTTTCCTTGAAAGGGAATAAATGCTATTAGCAGCTCGCGCTGAAATTTTGTCTGTGTTATCTATAGCATTTATTACTGATTTTGGAATTTTTGCAAAACAAAGCAAGCTTTGGATTTTAGATCTCGATACACCAATGTTAATTGCCAGCTGTTCTTGTGTTAGTACTTTATTCTTTATCAAAAGATTGTAGGAAAGTCCCTTACTATAAGGTGAAATTCCAACTTTTTCATTTTCCTTAATTTGGGATATGGCAGCTTCTTTGTCATCAAAGTCTGTGAGAATTGCTTTAAGTGGAATACGTGCTAATAAACAAGCTCTCCATCTTCTAGCTCCCGCAAATAATTCATATTCATATTCTTTATCGTCACTTAGCCTAATGAGGACAGGATTAATTTGACCATTCCTTAGAATATCTTCGGCAAGTTCATTAATTTTGAAAAATTCAGATTCAGCTCTATCGGCATATTTCCATCTTTTACAAGTTGCTGGATCAATATTTAATACTTTCATAATAAGTCTGTAAGTTTCAATTTAATTATTATCGGACTTTAAAATATTTTGTATAAATGTTTTCAATATCCTCAATTGTACCAAGTAAAACTCCTGTGAAAGGCATTATCCGAACTCCACATTCTGCGTTTAATGTCATTAGTTCTAAAGTTTGTTGCCCAGTATAGATAGGCTCACCATTATTATTAAGCTTGATGTCTCTTAAGCTACTGGTCGGTTTAAGGAATTTGTCTAGATTTTGGTATCTTCCTTGCCCTACTTCTTTGCAAACAGAGGTTTTTGTTGGAATATCCAGAGCAGAAGCAGGGGCTAGAGCTATTACCACAATTAATGTTAGAACCACAAAGGTGGTTAGTATGTCTGCTATGTTATTTTTAAATATAAAAATAATTTTGTGCATATTTTTTTCTCCTAGTTAAATTATTTAGAATCAGGGATTATAAGCTTATATTTATCGTAGTACAGGTCTTTTGGCGGAGGAGTTCCATCAAAAACATTACGTCTAGTTAAGAAGGCCTCCCACGCACTAAGCGAGGTTTTTACTTCGTCTATAATGGCAGATAATTCCGCACCAGAATTAGGGGAAAACTCGTTTAATTCTATTTGTTTGCTTAAGTTAGTTCCTATTGTCCTAAAGCTTATTAAAGTTTTAGTATTTTTAATATAAGGAATCAAAAGGATCAATTGCTTTTCACTAAAAGTACAATTAAGAATAGTTAGGTTGCTAATAGAATTGTTATTGAGGATTTTAATTAAATCATTCGTATCCCCTAGCGTAAGGTTAAGTCCGTCTAATTCAAGTGAGTATAATGATTTATCAAATAATTTATTTGATATTAAAAATAAGCCGAAATTTGTACTCGCATCTAATTTAATAGAATTTGATTTTATAGCGTTTATTATAGTCTTTTTCTTATCAAAATAAAGATAACCGAATTCTGTATATATAGCAATTATAACGAATAAGTATGGGAAATACTGCCAAGGTATTGGGTTAAATCCGGTGATTTCTTTATTATCCAAAAATGCATTATTGGATGCCCAGTGACCGAAGTAGCTAAAAAGTATAAACGTCAGTGGATAGGCAATGAGTTTGACTAAAGTTAAAACATCACGTTTTAAATATTTTAAATAGATAGATAGTTCATTTTGTATTTTTGTCATTATTCATTCTCATGTATGATGTTGGTTATTGTACTTCAAGTAGTATATTGTTCAATATTTAAGCCGTGTTTTCTACAAGTTCTGAGCCCAAATGTGACTCGTGCCAATCTTTTGACCCATACCTCTATCTGTTCTCAGGTGATATATTTTATTGCCGTCCTGCCAACTTGGTACACTCCAATCACTGGTTATGAAATTATAGAAAAAAGCCCCCGCTAAAATCTATAACCCTACATGCGAGTACAGAAATACTATAATACCTATAACAAACTCTAATATAGTAACTTTATTTTTTTAAATCTATTAAAAACCCTGCATTTTCTCCGCTTAATGCATTAGGTAATTTACCATCCCATTGAGCAATTGCTTCCCATTTTAATAAATCGGCAGTAAGAGATCTAGAAAGTATATTATTAGCATTAGCTTTGGAGGTTGCTGCTATTATTAAACTTTCTGCCTCAGCTTTAGCACTAATAATCTTGCTTTTTCCTATACCTTCAGCTAAAGCCATCTCTTTTCTTGCTTGAGCCTCAGATTCTCTTAGTTCATTTTCTCGTTGTTGAGCTCTTTGAGTAGCTTCTATTTTCTTGTTTAAGGCTTGCATAACCAGCTCCGGTACTTCAAATTTTCCTATAACAAAAATATGAGAAATATTAAACCCTATAGATTTTAACTCCTGAGCAACATTTGCCAGTACTAAATCAAAAAATTCTTCTTTTTTAGAACCAATCAAATCCTCAATTTTCATTTTGGATGCTACTCTGTTAATAGAATCTCGAATACTGTTCCTGATAAATAAGTGAGTAATTTCTTCCATACCCCTTCTATATTTGCAAAATAGCTCGTGAATTCTATTTGGTTCTAAGTTAAAAGTTATACCAATATCCGCATTAACGGATAAACCTTCTGAGGTTTGAAAACTAAATCCTTCTTCCCCAACCCACTGATGATTTTGTTCATATATAGGGAATTTATATACGGCTTTCCAGGGAGGGATAAAGTAAAAACCTACAGTTAACTCTTTGTTTTCTACCCCTCGTTTTGAACCAATCAAATCTACAATGACCCCAACTTCCCCGGGTTTAATTCTAGTGCAACAAGCGAAAATTATTATAAACACTGCAATAATACTTATTACTGTAATACCTAAAGAAGTAACAGCTTTTTCAGAAATCATTACTTTTTTGCGCTTAGTTATTTTATCATTTTGATTATTATCAGTAGTCATATAGTTCCTCTTTTGTTATTCATATATACTTTAAATATAAAGTGTTATACGTGTTATGTCAAGCATTTATTTCTTTTGATAAAGCAAACAAGCTTAGCTTACACTTGGCTTGGTTTTTACGTAAAGTAAAGCCTATTATTAAGTTTTTATTGTCATTTTGTATTTTTCACGTTATATTTAAAGGAATAGCAAAAAGAATAATTTTAAATACAATGACAAATCTGCAAAATAAGATTCGTGAGCTAATGGCTCAAAAGGACATCAATGCTGTTAAAATTGAAAAAAATACTGGGTTAAATAGGAATACAGTCTATAGCATCCTTGCTGGCAATTCCAAAACCCCTAGTGCCCAAAACTTACAGCTGATCGCAAAAGCCTTAGGCGTAAGCTTAGAGTTTCTTCTTCTCGATGTGGAAAAAATAATGACCGATAATTTAACTGCAGAACAAATTAAAATCTTTTGTGATGCCACTAATTCTATCACCACCTCAATTATAGAAAAGAAAATAAATATTTCACTAGAAAAGCTAGTTGCTTTAATAAAAGAAGTATACCAGTATTCAATTGAAACCCAAGCTGAATCTCCTCATATTGATGATAAATTTCTAAGATGGACAATAGATAAATATCATAAATTTTAGTTACACCAAATTTACTAGGTACTTTTCTGATTTTAAAATTAAATTTCAAGAAGAAAGGCTACTGGAAGCTTAAAATTTAGCCAATTAATACTAATGTATCCTTAAATAACTTCATCTTTAATATAACATGCTTCTTGACATAACACGTATAACACTTTATATTTAAAGTATGCATGAATAACAAAAGAGGAACTATATGACTACTGATAATAAACAAAATGATCAGAAAGAAGCGCGAAAAAACCCTGGGGTCAGCAATTATGTTATAATTCCAGTAGCACTAGCGGCAACATTATGCGGCTGGATTACCTCTCCTTATGGCGATGCACTAATTAAGGAGGTTGAAGCTCACTGGCTTCATGTTGTTTATCTTGTTTTTGCAGCATTTACGGTGCTTAGTGATGGCAACATGCTTCAAAGATCAACAAGAGCCGGAAAAGCAGCTCTTGGGGCGCTTGCAGCCTTTGGGATAGTGTTTGGTTTTCTTGCACTAACAAAGTAAGTATCAACATAAAAGGAGAATTAATATGCTAGAGTTAGCCAAGGAAATTATAATATTTCTGTACTCCCACATAGTGCTATTTATTCTAGCAGGAATTTTTTTCTACAATTTCATAACCAGTGATTGGAGTATACCAAGTTGGCAGGACGGCAAGAAAATTGAAACGCATATTTTAGGATTAATGGCTGTAGGTTTTTACGCAGAGTCCAGTAAAGATCTAGCGTGGGCTTATTTTTTGGTTGGTATGATATATTGGTTGTTTATGTGGCTGATTTTGAGTTGGATAGTTTTAGAATTAAAAAATAAAAATTCTAGTACTCTTTTAAAAACAGGGAAAATAACGGCTGGAATAGTTATAAGCATTGTGCTGATGTGTCCTGCAATTATAGTGATGATAGAACACAATTAAACCAAAAACAGAAGTATTAATATGAAACATATAGATGATCAACTTGATAAAATAGATAAACTTATTGGCAAAAAAATATACAACCTAAGAGTAGGTGGAGATATGAGCCGGTCAGACTTAGCAAAAAAAGCTGGGGTTTCTCAACAACAAATTGCAAAATATGAGGACGCAACAAATAAAATTAGCGCATCGAGATTAGCTTTATTGGCCAAAGTTTTAAATAGGGACATTTCCTATTTTTATGAAAGTATATAAGTCAAAAAAGTTGCCAAAAATTAGGGCCCTGCTACTCCCATTAAATTCAGCTGGCCATTTGTATAAAAAACACAATGCAGATTTTATATAATACTTTTTATTTCCACAATCACTATTGCATTACTGTCGTTTATGTGCGACAATACAGCATGTAACATTAGTTATAGATAAATGCAGAAAATAAAAGAAGTAAAGTTTTTTGTTGATAAGAATCAAAAAAACCATGTTGCTAGCTGGTTAAATAAACTTGATCCTAAAACAAGGTCTAGAATAAATCTTAGATTGGTTAGGTTAGAATATGGCTCATATGGAGATTACAAAAGTTTAGGCAACAAGCTTTTTGAACTTAGATTCTTCTTTGCAAAGGGTTATAGGGTGTATTTCGTTGAGCATAACAACAAGATTATTGTTCTTTTGTGTGCGGGAAATAAGGATCCCCAAGATAAAGACATAAGGTTAGCCAAAAATTTATTGGAAGAATTTAAAAGTGAGGTACAAAATGCAAAATCTTGATAATTATTTAAAAGATCAGTTCCAAGACGAGGAGAATGTAAAAGAATATATAAATGCAGCGTTGGAGCAATATTTTGAAGATCATAATAAGGAACTATTTTTAGCTAGTTTAAAAGAAGTGATACAGGCAAAGGGTGGTATAGCTGAGTTTTCTAAGCATGCTCATATCAACAGGCAGCATATTTATAGAATGCTTTCTGATAAAGGCAACCCAAGTTTTGATAATATAGGCTCTCTTCTTACAGCACTTGGTTTAAAGCTACAGGTTGAAACCAAGAATCATTCAATTCATTAACGATCTATTTTCTGGTATAATTTAAGAAAAACTATTATGACTAATTTTATTAAAAATTTTCTAAAAAAACATGGATATTATCTGTTATTATTGGCGCCCTCAATTGTTTTTATATTCTTCTATTTCCCAACAAGCTTAGCTTATCATGCAGAGAAAATAAACAGTGGCTTAAACCAGCTGAGTCTTACAAGCCGAGAAATTAAAAAGGATATCTCCGACTGCAGAAATAATATATTATTAGATAATTCACAAACTCAAATCGATATCTATACATTAAATCAAATTGCAGTTAAGGCCACTAAATGTGGTTTTTTGTTACCGCTCATTTCAATTACTAATTAATGGATACTTTAAAAGGTGAAACAGATACTACATCTTTTAGCTCAAATTGATCGAAAGCTTGAAGAGAGATTTTCGCATCTTTGGCTAGCTGCAAAACTATCAGCCATTTTGTTGCCATTTACTATGCTAGCATTGTTTTTAATAGAATTGCTGCTTAGTAAACTTAATTAACTAGGGGTTAGCGTAAACCTTGTTTAACATAAAAGAAATTAAAATCATCATGAGCAAAGCTCAAGAAACTCCTGTTCAAACAATTTTAGAGAAAACAGCTATTAGTATGCTAAAGGACAAAATTGATCTTAAGTTCATTTCTTCGGTAGCTGGCTTTTCAGAAGACGAATTACTCAAACTCAAAAGTACTATTTAAATTCAGTCTATTTATGGTGTACCTCAACTGGGCACCACCACCCTACCCCCATCTCCGTCCGTTTAGGGTCCTTTTTTATTATTACTGACATATTCCATTTGGGATCTTAGAATACATATTGACATTTTCTCACTTAAAGCTTAGTTATATGTCATTTTGATAATTATTGTCATTCTCCTTCTAAAACCCAATAAATTGAAATGTACCTAATATAAGTTTAGGTGCTTATAAATACAATAATAGACCTATTTAAACAATAATAACTTTTAAAGCAAGTATGGGTATGTTATACTAATTACATAATAATTAAAAGCTGAGGTAAGTATGAATGCAGTACGCAGTAAGTTAGGAGAAGGTGGAAGAGTAATCATTCCCGCCAATTTTCGTCAAATGCTTCACCTAGCTAAAGGTGATGATATAATATTACATTGTGACAATGATATAATTTCTATCACCACTCCTAACCAAGCATTACGTAAATTACAAGAAAAATTGAAAAATCATGCAAATACTACGGGTGAATCTTTTTCTTTGGCTGATGAATTAATCGCTAATAGGAGAGCAGAGGTAAAAAGTGAGCAATAAAATTGTACTAGATGCTTCAGCTTTTTTAGCTCTTGCACAAGAAGAAAAAGGAGCAGAGATAATAAAGCCATTATTAAAATTTACTGTAATGTCTACGGTTAATATAGCTGAATCTCTAACAGCCTTACAGCGCAGCAATATAAAACCGGATGATGCTATGAACTTAATAAATGATATTATCTCAAGTATTATTCCATTTGATTTAGATCAGGCCGCTGAGGTAGCCAGATTGAACGAACTAGTTAAACACAAGGGATTATCTTTAGGCGACCGTGCTTGTCTTGCTCTTGGTATAAAGTTGCAAGCACCAATATACACGGCTGATAAAGTATGGGCAGAGTTAAATATAGATAAAGCTGATATTAAATTAATTCGCTAGATTTTAAAAAATGACCGGCAAAAATATAGGCTATATCAGAGTTAGTACCACCCTTCAAAATCTTGAGCGACAACTTGAGGGAA
Source organism: Rickettsiales bacterium (assembly GCA_031414475.1). Taxonomy (GTDB): domain Bacteria; phylum Pseudomonadota; class Alphaproteobacteria; order Rickettsiales; family Rickettsiaceae; genus Megaera_A. The sequence goes on along the minus strand of JANNVO010000053.1, from coordinate 56,805 downwards.
TAAAATTGGATAGGAGCTTTACCGATAAAGTATCGGGCAAATCTGCCGCTCGACCAGGTTTGCAAGAAATGCTCGCATATGTACGTGATGGCGATACTGTAATTATTCACAGTATGGATAGGCTGGCTCGGAATGTTGATGATTTAAGACAAATCGTCAAAGGTCTAACAGCTAAGCAAGTTAAGGTTAAATTTATCAAGGAAGCTCTAGAATTTACCGGTGAAGATTCCCCGATGTCCAACCTACTCCTTTCAGTCATGGGTGCATTTGCAGAATTCGAACGCACTTTAATCAAGGAACGTCAAATGGAAGGCATAGAGCTTGCCAAAAAACGTGGTGCTTATAAGGGCAGAAAAGCTTCTCTATCCACCGAGCAAATTATACTACTTAAAAGACAAGTTGAACTTGGCAATAACAAATCTGAACTTGCCAAAGAATTCGGTATCAGCCGAGAAACTCTCTATAAATATTTGAGGGTTGTCAGTATTTAAAAAGTATTTAGTAAACTAATCAGATAATTGTATATATTCAAATATGTTAAATCTGAGGTAGACAATTCGTTATTTATTCTATATAAGGTACTTCTTAATCATTTATAGAGAAAATATGAAGCTAATAGATTCAGTAAAAAATAATGAAGCCAAAAAAGCGCTAAATGAACTAGCAACCTTTAACTCTGAAAATTTAGACCAAGTTGATGATACTGGCAAAAATATTTTACATTGGGCAGTGATCAAAAATAATTTGGTTTTAACCAAGGTGTTATGCTATAAACTTAGCGACCGCGCTATGAATGCTCACGATAATGATAATATGACAGCCTTAAATTACGCCTCCCTCTCGAATAATCAAGAAATAATAGATGAAGTTTCGGATACAAAAATAAGGTTTGTTGATAATCCTATTATTTGTTCGGGACTTTATGAAGTCGATGGTTTTGAGGAGTGTTAGTTGAAAACAGCACCTATTTCCTTAATAATTAGGTAAAAAACTTTCCTTGCACTAACTTAGCACTTGACGTAGTTATGTACATATTATATGTACATTAGAGGAATTCAGGATGACAGCGTAGTAGTCATACCGGGCTTGCCACGGTATCTTAGGCAACGGAAGGAGATCCTGGGCCGAAAGGCATGCGAAGCCCATCAAGTCCGGGATGACTGTGCCATGTTGCACAAATTCTTCTTTTCACGACGGGATTAATCACCTAATTCAGTGCCATGATCTTTATGCATCTTCTTAGCAATTAAGACTTCGGGTTTGTATTCTCTATCTTTTTACGCCCTCCTCTTTTCCCCCTAGAGCGAGCAGCTTCCAGATAAGTAATTTTAATCTATCAAGGAGTTAGCTAACCCTTAAATAACCTGCTGCATATTTATGTAAAATACTAGATATCAATGTCTGGTACGGCATACCTTCTTTTGCAGCTATGCGTTTGATGTGATCTAAATCATAAGGTGTAAGCCTAATATTTATACGCTCACTTTTTTTTGTAAAACTCTCAGCCGCTTGCATAGCTATTTGTTTTTCCTTCATAAAATTATCATTTTTATTAGTACCATGATTAATTTCTGAATTTTCAAATGATTTTAAAATCTCTTTTTCTTCTTTTGATAATTTATAATTTTCCATCATAATCCTCTCGTTTTTTGCTTCTAAAAAATATTGTTTTGTTGCTTTCCTACTTGGAATAATAGTTTTTAAAAATATTTGCTTACCATTTTTAATATATGGAATTAAGTAACAATAACCATCAACGTCAACTACATATATTCTTTTCCGGATTAAATTCATAATAATATGCCATAATTCTCTCAAGATATCAAAATTGTGTGCCTATTGTCAACAGTTTTTAATAATAGAATATTTGGACAAGCTAGTTTGTAGGAGAAGTCAACAAAGCTGAGGTAAGTTAATCTAAAGTATCGGAAAAAAGAATAAACTTGACTTATTCCCTACACACTTAACTTGACGATGCCAAAATAACCTTAAATACTATAGTTTATATGGTTTCTTGGGTTTTCATTCAGGCACTAATTAGAAATTGATACGTACATTAACCGAGCCATTCACACCAAGATATTTCTTAGCAAAACTTGTGTCCACAGCCACTCCATAATCCACCCTACCGTAACTAGCTTTTAAGCTAGCACCAAGATTATAATATGTTTTTTGTGGCTTTTCCTTGCTACTTGGTAATCCAGGAAGACCAGGTAGCTTTATATCAACTCTTGCGCCCTTGCCAACCACGTCGTGACGAACAGATCCATGAATCTCTGGAGTAAGAGAAACTTGCGCCACTATAAATGGCCGACCAGTTACTCGTATAGCCCCAACAAGCTCAACTTTCTGAGAAGCTTGCTTAGTCACTCTCAGCAGCTGCGGACCACTTCCTGTTTCTTGATAGCTATTACCGTTAATTCGGCTATATCCTAAACCAAACATCGGTGTAAGCACGAGCTGATTATTCGCCAGATAATTGTATCCACCCATAAGCTCACTGGCAAAGGTCATCGATCTATACTCACTTGAGGCAATGCTGTAAGCAGTTGTTGAGATCCTACGCTGTTCTTTGTTTTTTACTTTACTTGAACCAACACTGAATACTCCTTGTCCAAACCAGTTATTCCCGAATTGATAGTTGGTATATGCTGAAAATAAGGTTGTCCCAACTTTGGTCTTATCACCAGATTTGTAATCTTTGTGCTTAATGTCAGTGTCCATCACCGTCATGGCTAAACCAACAATCATGTCCTCATTGGCTCTGGTATCAAAACCAAATGTTCCACCAGAGCCATCTGACTTATACCCAGCAGACTTTCCACTCATCTTCTGAGTGCTTTTAGAATAGAATGGAGTTGCCCAGATTCCATAGCGATCATACTCGTCACCGGCTGCAATACCAGAAAGTTCATTAGCAGCTACTTTTGTAGATGTAGCTTTTGGTGCTTCTAAATTCGTATTTTCACTGCCAGTAGATGCACTAGAAGTAGTACGGCTCTCCCCAATATTTGATAAATTCTCACTAGTAGTTGTTCCCTGAATTTGGCCTACTCCTGAAATATCAGGTACCGGGGCAAGCGGTACTACATCAAATAACCTTGCGTTGATGTGCCTTCCCATTGCTGACACACTTTTAAAAGTATCAAATGCTTCTACATTAGCTGTAATATTTGACAATCTTGAGACCGCATCTGCTATAGCAACCTCATCGATAGCACCATCAGGCAGTACGAGCGTGTTCAAAACATTTATAACATTATTTCCCTGCGTTCCTGGCACAAAATTTTCAAATGCTTTCGCTATTTTTTGTGTAACTACATTACTTGAACCTTGGCTTGCTGCAGCATTACTTATAACCGAAGCTATTTGAGTTTCATTGGTTAGTGTTAAACTACCATCAGCTGCTATTTCATTTCTCCACTTGACAAAAGCTCCGCCATTCTTAGTTACCACGATCTTAAGAAGGTTAAGATTTAATGTGCCGCCATTGTTCTTAATTAAAGGGACCTTATGCTGATTAATTGGAACAAAAGCCAAACCATCAACTTCAATAGCTAATGTACCGTTCAAAGTAATATTACTTCCAGCACCGGCAGCCAAGTTCCCTAAATCCACTCCACTTATTGTCGTGGTCATAGTCGAAGCCCCATTCAATGAAACATCGCCATTAGTCAGTGTCAACTGATGTGTGCCAAGGATAATTTTTGCTCCATTAATGGTAGCTGCCCCATCAAAAGTCGCAGCTTTTGTCAGATTGATTGTGCCGTTAACATTGATCGCATCCGCATAAACATTAGCATTTATTACCGATACTAGAGCAACTTTAAAGTTCGCTTGCGCAAGGCGAGCACCAACAGCTCCAACATCAGCTTTGATACCAGTGCCTTCAAAGTTGGCAATACCTTTACCAGTGCCACCATTTGAAACTAGTTGCGCCGTTAAATCTCGAGCACCAAAATTAGCTGTGGATGCGGCAGCGGTTGCAAATTTAATTTGGTTTGCATCGATTACGTCAGTAAATGTCGCATTCCCATTGTTTAGAATTGATATATCATCTGCATAAACAGCGCCAACAGTCTTAGCCACATTAAAGTTCAATTCTTTTAACCTAGCCCCCACGCCGCCGATCGAGATAACATCTGCCCCAACAGTGTTAAAATTAACAACTCCCTGGCTGGGTGTTTTGGTTGTTATATTAGCCGCAAAATTTGCCGTAGTTATATTCACAGTTTTGTTGCCACTTATGTGCAACTTACCGAAATTCGCAATATTTCCTATCAGGGTTTGGTTGACATCTACGATTAGAGTTTGCGTCGCGCCCACCCCTGTTTTCGCAATATTTGTCCCGGCTAAATCAACACCTGTCGTTGTGACAACAATGTTACTTTCAGCAGTCGTGAAATCTAGGTTGGCACCGTTTATGGCCCCCTTAAATGTAACATCTTTGCCGGCTAAATCAATATTAGTTACAGCAACAAGATTGCCTACATTCTCGACTGTTTGGGCAAGAACATTATTGCCATTTAAGACTAATCTACCATTGCCATTTGTAGCACCAGTGATATTACCGTTAACCCTTAATATACCAGAGTTTGCAAGTGTTACAGCACCACCAATATTGTTTGCAGTTAACCCACCTCCTGAAACACTGACTGCTCCAGTAGCATTACCAATCTTTACATTTCCAGCACCAGCTTGAAGAATCACTGTACCACCAATATTGCCCGCTCCTCCAACGCCAGTAACGGCACCACCATTACTAACATCTAGATTACCAGTAACATCGCCAAATTTAACTACAGTACCACCAGTTAGGGTCAAATTCGTACCAATAGCACCAACCTCGGTAAGCGTACCTCCTGAAACGCTAACCGCTGCAGTAGCATTACCCATTGTTAACCCACCACCCGCAACGCTGACTGCCGCTGCTGCATTACCAATCTTGACATTTCCAGCTCCAGCTTGATGAATCACTGTACCACCAATATTGCCTGCTCCTCCAACGCCAGTAACGATACCACCGCCACTAACATCTAGATTGCCAGTAACATCACCAAACTTAACCACAGTACCGCCAGTTAGGGTCAAATTCGTCCCAATAGTACCAACTTCGGTAAGAGTACCACCCGCAACGCTAACTGCCGCTGCTGCATTACCAATCTTGACATTTCCAGCACCAGCTTGAAGAATCACTGTACCACCAATATTGCCCGCTCCTCCAACGCCAGTAACGATACCACCGCCACTAACATCTAGATTGCCAGTAACATCGCCAAACTTAACTACAGTACCGCCAGTTAGGGTCAAATTCGTCCCAATAGTACCAACTTCGGTAAGAGTACCTCCTGAAACGCTAACCGCTGCAGTAGCATTACCCATTGTTAACCCACCACCTGCAACACTGACTGCCGCTACTGCATTACCCATTGTTAACCCACCACCCGCAACGCTAACTGCTCCATTAACATTACCAATTGTTACATTTCCAGCATCTTCTGCCAGTGTGACATCACCACCAATATTGCCTGCTCCTCCAATGCCAGTAACGATACCACCGCCACTAACATCTAGATTGCCAGTAACATCGCCAAACTTAACTACAGTACCGCCTTTTAGGGCCAAATTCGTCCCAATAGTACCAACTTCGTCAAGAGTACCTCCTGAAACAGTCACGCCTCCATTAACATTACCAATTGTTACATTTCCAGCATCTTCTGCCAGTGTGACATCACCACCAATATTGCCTGCTCCTCCAACGCCAGTAACGATACCACCATTACTAACATCTAGATTGCCAGTAACATCGCCAAATTTAACTACAGTACCGCCCGTTAGGGTCAAATTCGTACCAATAGTACCAACTTCGTCAAGAGTGCCTCCTGCAACACTGACTGCCGCTGCTGCATTACCAATCTTTACATTTCCAGCCTCTTCTCCCAGTATGACATCACCACCAATATTGCCCGCTCCTCCAATGCCAGTAACGATACCACCGCCACTAACATATAGATCGCTAGCAACATCGCCAAACTTAACCACAGTACCGCCTTTTAGGATCAAACTCTTACCAATAGTACCAACTTCGGTAAGCTCGCCTCCCTGAACAACAACATTTGTAGCAGCATTACCCATTGTAAGCATACCATTGACTAGATTTACTAGTTCGCTTACATTTCCTACAACTGTAGCTCCTCCGCCATTAGCAGCGTCCACGGTCACCGTACCTGTAATATGAGTAGCATCAGTACCAACCAGTCTACTACCCCCTTTATTATCTGTAACATTCACGTTCATTTCTAATGGAGCAGCTGGGTAGTTTACAACATGCCTAATGGTAAATGTTTGTCCAGTAAAAGCACCAATAGTAACACCTGGGGCTCCCAGTGTGACATCACCACCTGTGGTAATATTAAAAGCTCCTGTGAGGAGTAGATCGTCGCCGTCCTGGAATTTATCTCCTAAATTGTCACTGCCGCCAACCCGCAGAGCAACAACGTCGCCACCAACATTAACTGTGCCACCCATTGCACTAGTTGCACCAGTGATTACTGTAATGGTTAATGCTATTGTTAGTAAATTTTTAAAAAACTTTTTTCTGCCACTTTCCATACAGTTAGGTTAAATAAATATTAATTTACTCCATAGATATTAATTTACTCCACAAATCATTAACTTACTCTATGAATATTGACTTACTCTATGAATATTTAAGTGTACTGTTGCAGGTTCTGTCGTATCTATAAATCTCTGTAACTTAAAGAAAATCTACATTTCATATAGACAAAGAGCATGATGATTTCTGGGGAAGAGCAAAATCCCTTGAAAGATTTGAGTAATTTCGGAGAAATACGGAGTGGTATTATGCTAATTATTTTCTCCCCTTATACCAGATTCTCTATATCTTAAACAACAGATGCGACAGAACCCACTACTAAGCTTATATTTATTACCTGAAATATTAAATACCGCCCTACTCTCCTAACTTCTGAAGAAAAAAATAATTATATTATGTATGTATTTATGTATATCTGTTTATAAATATACCTGTATATATTTATCTGTTTGCAAGTGTGTATAAGTATTTAGACAAGAATATTACCGCGCGGCTTTAACAGCTTTCTGTGTACACATATATACATATATATGTGTACATATATTTACATATAATCCTGCTTTTTAAGAAGATTAAAGCCTTTAATAAAAGCTTCATTCATCTTTAAACCATTTCTAGCACACCAAGTTTTAAACTCTTTTCTCATATCAGCATCAACAGCAATAGTCAAAAGAACATTCTTTTTATTGTTACGGTCAATCGTTGCTATAGGTTTTTTTAATTCATTCTCTTCTAATTTAACTTCTACTATATCAGACGTTAAATCGAACTTTTTCTTTTGCATTACCTACCTCTGTATCAAATAATCTTGAACTAATAAAATTCCACACTAAATCTATTTCTTCTGATGCAAGTTTATCTTCATCAGCAGCTGAAGATCCTGCTTGCATTGCATTCGCATACGCCACTCTATTACCTAGAGTAGAAGGTGCTACTGTTCCAAATTCCGAGAGGACGCTAGCACCTTGCATAGCTAATTTTGTTCGAGCAACCGCCTGTGTAATAACAAACAAAAATGGTTTATCAAGGTTCTTTATAGTAGCAATTGTTCTGCCTATTGCTTGCAAGTCTGGTGCTGTCGGTTTTGATGGTATTAATACTAAATCTGCTACCTTCAATCCACTTATTGCATTTATACTTGTATCCCCAGGAGTATCAATGATACATAAATCAAAATCATGATCATTTAAATTGTTTATAACGTCCTCAATTTTTTGAGGATCTATATCAGTTAAAAATGGGTTTTCTTCCTCTCTTTTTTTCCACCATGTTTCCAGGGTTTTTTGAGGATCTAAATCTATTAGTATAGTCTTTAACCCATGTCTTGCTGCTATAAGAGATAAATGAGCAGCACAGGTGCTTTTACCCGCACCTCCTTTTCTATTAGCAATAGTTAGAACCTTTGTTTTTTTCATTTGTTTACACCAATTGCATTAGCATTGTTTAATTATGCGATATATTTACATTGCCTATTAAATCACTTATATGAGCATACTAATGATAAATAATACTATTATCAATATATATATTTATATAGTTTTATATTTATATAGTTCTGTAGTTTTATGTATACACATATAAACGTATATATGTATATACACTTATATGTATATCGTTAGGTTGTTATGTTTACTGGAACTTATCTAGCACATAAACACATATCAACATATATATGTATTTCTGTTTATATGTGTTTAAATATTACTGTACACACATATACACGTATATATGTGTTGTTTTTTTCTAAATTTATTGTCTTAGTTCTGGTATATTTAGCTGGATCTTGGTTATAAGTAATTTAGTATGCCTAATAAGACTTAAATAAATTTCAATTTTACTATTGACACTCAATAGGTATTATAATAAATTCTAATTTAATTATTATAACTTAATTGTTTCTACTTGTGTTATGGCTAAATCTATCACTATGTCTTTTTCTGCTCCCGTCGAATTATCTATTCAGATGGAAGAATGTATGGAGAATACTGGGTTCAATAGATCTGAACTAATTAAAGTATCTCTTCTTGCTTATTTTAAAGCGCAGGAAGAGAAAAAACAAACAACTAAAAAAATCGAGGATACTTATGAAGCGGTATTGGAATTAAAAGAAATGGTGAGTCAGTTACTGAAATAACTGGTCTCACCATCTGAAGACTTTAAAGGCGAATTTCGAAACGAATTTTATAGTACACCTAATAAAACCTAATTTGCAAGCTTAGTGCACCAAAATTTGTCTTTAAGGTCAAGTTAAACAATGACTTAACCTTTAATATGGGCACACTATGTCTTATTTATCAGATTATCCGACTATCCATCCCGGTAATATCATACCTAGTGAATGGTATCAAAAATTTACTAACAATAGGGGAGTACCTGATCTTTCTTTAATTTCTGTACTATCTGAAATAGTATATTGGTATAGGCCAAAGATGGTTAAAGACTCAACTACTGGGGATATTGCTTATATAAATAAATTTCTTGGGGATACTTGGCAAACTTCTTATGAACATTTTGAAAAGAAATTTAGTTTTAATCGAGAAAAACTTCGTAGGATTTTTGTTAAGCTTGAACAAATGGGAATTTGTTCAAGAGAATTCCGTACTGTCAAATTAAGAGGTCAAACGTATAACAATAGATTATTCATTCACTTAAGTTCAGATTTCTTAAATTCTTGCACTAGTAATAAAAGAAAAATTTCCGGCTGTAAAAACTACAATACTAAGAGCAACACTAGTTTTTCTGCGCCTAAAGAAGAGGTTGTCTCTCCTCATTTCGATGGAGATTATATAATAGATACTAAGACTAAGAACAAAATTAAGAAAGATAGATCTATGATTGGCGCTTCTTACGAAGCTAAATCTGGATCTAATTTTTTAGAAAATAGTTTAGTTTTAAAAGAAAATAATAATTTTTTAGAGATAAGAACTAGTGAACTTGAGAAAAATAGTAATTTTATATTACAAAATACAGGAACATCAAACACTGCTAACCATTCGTTCTTTGTGCAAAAAGAAAAGCCTGTTACTAGAACAAATATTGCCTTAAATATCTTTACCAAACCAAAGACATTAGTGGATTTTTATCCATTAAGCAAAGAAGATTGCAGTGAATTACAAAGCTTATCAGGTCGTGATTTTAGTTTTAATGCGACCAATGAGATATTACATGATATGTCAAAACGCCTAACTTATAGGGTTTTCAACAGTAGAAAAGGGTTTCTTAGCTACATGAGCAAAGCTTTGCGATATGAAATGCGTGATGCTGTCAAAACTAGTAACGAGAGTTTTAAAATTAAGGCAAACCTAAATTCTGAGGAGAGTAGGGCGGAGGAAATAGAAAACTATCTTACTGAAATTGAATATTCAACCCAAGTATCACCCCAGTGGCATTTAAAGAAAAAACTAGCTTGCGTGTTAGAGTCTGCAAAAGCCTATAACCTACTTAAAGCCTATAGATCAATTGCTATAGAAGGTGATATTGCCAAAATACATTTGCATAAAGCTGTGCAGTTGTCACAAGGAGAGCTTGATATAGTATTATCACAAGTAAAAGCAACGCATGAACAATTTGAGAACGGGGTATACAACCCAATTCAAAAGATAGAATTAATCATGCCAAAAGTAATAAGCAAAAACCAAGGTTCCAATAAAACAAAACAAAATACCCAGCAATTACCAAATACTCTATGGGGCAGGGTGCGCAGCTCTCTAATTGGGATTTATGGTGAGGCAATAGACTCAAGCTGGTTTAGCAAACTTGAGGCAACCGAGGATACAGAAGCAAAAGCAATAAACTTAAAAGCTTCAAGTGAGTTCATTAAGGATTGGATCGAGAGGAATTACGAACAAGCAATCGAGCAAACTGCTGGAGCGATGGGAATAAGGATCAGAGGGCTTGAGTGCTAAAAACTATTAATTGAGGCTAATATCCGTTTGTTAATATTACTTGAATTGAATAATAATGTGTTTTAATATATCAGATGATGATAACTAATATAAATCAAGTACTAATATGAGAACCATAGTTGATATACCTGATGCACAAATTAAAATTCTAGATAATTTATCTAAAAAGAAAAAATTATCTAGAGCTAAAATTATAAGGCAAGCATTAACTAACTATATTACTAATTACACTAAAAGCCAAAAAGGTTATGAATCTGCATTTGGTCTATGGAAAGATAAAAAGTTAGATAGTATCGAGTATCAGCAAAAATTACGAGACGAGTGGAATAGATGAAAGCCGTATTTGATACTAATATATTGATAGATTATTTATTGGGTAATTTGACGGCTAGTAAGGAGATTGGGCAATATAAGGATCCACAAATAAGTATCATAACTAAGATGGAAATATTAGTTGGAGCAACAGAAGATACTGAAGAAACTCTCAGAGAATTTTTGGATAGTTTTACTGTAATTAGCCTCAATGAAGAAATAGCTGAAATTGCCATAATTATCCGAAAAGAGCATAAGATCAAACTACCCGATGCTATAATATGGGCGACAGCCAAATATAGTAATAGTTTGTTTATTACTAGAAATATCAAAGATTTTCCGATGCAGGCGTCTGACATCAAAATCCCATACAATATTTGATCTACTTTTCTGCCAAGTGGATTGAGAGGAATTACGAACAAGCAATCGAGCAAACTGCTGGGGCGATGGGTATAAAAATTAGGGGTTTTGAGTGCTGAAGGAATGATATCCCAAATTAATAACATTTGTACAGAAGTGGTAATTACAAATAGACTATACTCCATAATTATATTATAATTTCGGAATATAATGCGCAAGAGAAAATTATGCTGCAATACAAGAGGTATCTTAATTTAGTTATTGAACAAGGACAATCAGTGTTTTTATGGGGAGCTCGTAAAACCGGAAAATCAACTTATTTAAAAAATTTATTCTCTGAATCTATTTACATTGATTTACTTAAGACTGATTTGTTTTTGCGTTATATGAAACAACCATATCTGCTAAGGGAAGAAATACTTGCTTTGTCAGAAGATAAGTTACTAGTACCTATTATCATAGATGAAGTGCAAAAAGTACCGGCATTATTGGATGAAATTCATTGGTTAATAGAAAATACCCGAGCTACATTTATTTTATGTGGTTCAAGTAGCCGCAAGTTAAAGCAACAGGGTGCTAATTTACTTGGTGGTAGAGCAATTAAGTATAATTTTTATCCGCTAGTATATCCTGAATATAAAAATGACTTTGATCTTTTAAGAATTTTTAATCACGGCCTTATCCCATCTCACTACGTAAATTCTAATCCACGTAAGTTATTACAGTCTTATATAGAGGATTATTTAACTAATGAGATAAGATCTGAAGGTTATGTACGTAATGTTCCTGCGTTTAGTAGATTTCTTGATAGTACAGCATTTTCTCATGGTGAAATGCTTAATTACTCGAACATAGCTAGAGATGTAGGGATAGATTCAAAAACTGTAAAAGAATATTATCAAATACTAGTAGATACTTTAGTGGGTTATTTAATATATCCATATACTAAAAAAGTATCGCGTAATATTATTTCTCACACCCCAAAGTTTTATTATTTTGACGTAGGAGTTGCTAATAGAATCAGTAAAAGAAAACTTGAAACACTGAGTGGCGCGGAAGCTGGAAAATCACTTGAGCACTATATTTTAATGGAATTAGTGGCTTTTATTAATCTTACTGATTCAGACTATAACTTATATTACTGGCGAACTAATACAAAACTAGAAGTAGATTTTATATTGGTCGATCACTCTTCTTCACCTATTCCAATCGAAGTTAAAATCTCTAAGCTGGTTCATAAGTCCGAACTAGGAGGCATAAAATCTTTCATGGAAGAGCATAAAGTAAACAAAGGGTATATTGTATGTTTGGAAACTAATATAAGAAAAATACAAATAAACGATGACAAAGAAATAATGATACTGCCAGTTAAAGAGTTTTTAGAATCCCTTTGGGAGGGAAAGTGGCAATAGGAATTAGGTTGCTCGAGTGCTAAAAATAGAGGCAGAATCGATAGAGGCAAACAAACAAAAAGAAGTAGGTTTTGACTCACAGAATTATCCACAGAAATTGTGGATAGAAAAATAGAAATTAGAAAAAATAATGAACAGCCAGGTATGAACAAAGATATATTAATAGCACAAATAACCGATACCCATATAGTTGCTAAAGATAAACACTGGATGGGTTTATCAAAATCAAATACAGCAAAAAGACTTCAATCCGTTGTAGAGCACATTAATTGTTTGGCCATAAGACCGGATTTAGTAATCCATACTGGAGATATTTCTGACGAAGGTGATATAGATTCATACTTACATGCAAAAGAATTATTGGATAAACTTGGTGTCAAATATTACCTGACTTGTGGAAATCATGATAATTTTTTTAATTTGAAGAAGGTTTTCGCGCAACATGATTATTTTCTCACTGACAATTTTTCTCATTATGTCATTGAGGAATTACCAATTAGAATAATTGTTCTGGACTCCCAAGTAAGAGGCGAGGATTATGGTATGCTATGTTCTTCAAGAGTTGCCTGGTTAAGGAAAATCTTGGCATCTTCAAAAAAACACACACTGATCTTTATTCATCATTTTCCAATCAAGGTAAAAGACGAAGTATTCAATGAAATCAACTTATTAAACAATGATGAACTAGAATCCATTGTGTCAGAACATGATAATATTTTAGGAATATTTTGTGGCCATTCTCATTACGGAGCAGCAAGTATATATGGAGGCAAGCTCTGTTGGGTTTCCCCCAGTACTGCTCCAGTACACATTATTAAAAATAATAAGTGCATCGGTCTGACTCTTTCTTCCCCTAGTTATAGTTTGCATAAATATTATTCTTCTGGAAATATAACGAGTAGCATAGTAGCAGTAGATAATGAAATAAACCTATAAAGATTTAAATCATATTTAATTACACGTATAATATTAAAACAACAAGAGAGTTAATATATTATAATTCAATGAACTGCGTTAAAATGAAATAAGAATACAACGTCAAACTAGTAGGATAGGTCATAAACATCCGCTCTGATTTTCGTGGGTTCTTCTAGGATATTTAATATTTCGGTAGCACAGTAGACTTTGTCCCTTTTATTGTCATTCGTTTTTTTGATAATGCCAGCAGCTTCAAGTTTTTGTACGCCTCTCTGGGCGGTGCTATAAGCAATACCTAGGTCTTCAGCAATTTTATTGGTGGTGAAGTAAGGATTCACAGCCAAATGCTGCACCATCTCCACTGGGACTTGAGAGGGCACCGTCAAGTTAATATTGTTACAAGAAGAGTATGGTTGAGTTAGATAGAAATTTCTAATATTCTAGAAAGGTTCAAATAACTTTATATCAGTGACTATATGCACCTACATCGCCCACCGAAACATCATAGGTTTCCTGTATCGATAATCAGCCACGCGGTGTGGAGATATCACCGGTTTAACGACAGTTTATAGAGATATACAAGAGGAATTAGCTTACAGAAATGTAGTAGTCAGCCATGAATACGTTCATGGTGCAATAAATTTGCTTTTCATTTTAAGGATGTGATAAGGAAACGTGAACGTAAAGCAAAGGATAAATGGCATTTAGATGAGATGAGTATTAAAATTAATGGTGTATATTTTGTCTTATGGCGAGCCGTTGATGCTGATGGTTATGAGCTAGAAGTATTGTTACAAAAGCGTCGTAATAAAAAATCAGCTATTCGCTTTTTAACTCGGTTATTAGGGAGTTATCCTACTCCAAGAGTGATCGTTACTGATAAACTAAAGAGCTATATAAAACCAATACGTCACATGTGTCCCAAGACGGATCATCGTTCTCATAAGGGGCTAAATAATCGTGCAGAGAACGCTCATCAGCCAACTCGTCGAAAGGAAAAATCATTGATAAAATTCAAGTCTGCTCAAGGAGTACAAACTATGTTATCATTGATGGGCAAGGTACGAAATATCTTTGCAGTTGATGTGGGACGATATACAAAAAATGCCCAAGATCAGAGGGCTGCATTTGCGATGGCTAAATCAATCTGGGATGAAGCTACTCAAAGACTTCTTGTTGCCTAAAATTCAAGAATCAGGGCTTTTTACAATCTCAATTTATTAACTTGACGATGGCGTTTTTTGTTCCTGCAATTCTTTTTGAAAAATTATATCAAAAGTTTTGACTTGGCGACTCTTATTCTTTTCCCCATCAGCCCAAATCATATAGTCACCAAAATCAGCTTTACCAGCTATGTATTTTGCTAAAGCCTCTAATACAACATCTTTTTGACCAATAACTACTCCAGTTGAATCAGTTAAAGATATTATGGCCTCGTATATCTCTTTTCTAGTATAATTTTTGACTTTTAAAACCCAAGCGAATTCCAAAATAGCATAAGACGAGATAAATAAAGAATTATCTTTGGCAGCTTTTGCAAGAAAAGATTGAGCTTCTTGTGCCTGCTTCTCGTCGTCTTCTAGGAAAGCTCTAACTAGTATATTGGTATCAATGCCTATCATTATTCGTCACTGCTTTACAAATGGCCTTATCCATATCTTCAATTGACATAATTCTGTTTTTTGGTTTATTTTTTCCTAAACCAAAAAAGCTTTTTATATCTTTTCTCATGGGCCTTAGTTCTAGGGTATCATTTTGTTTGAGCTCTATCATTATTTCTGAGCCTAAATGTAGGCCTAATTTAGACCTCAAAAACTTTGGGATTATTAATTGACCTTTAGAAGATAAAATTGTTTTTGCGTGCATAACTATGGAAATCATTAATGTATCTATAAGTAAGATAACACATCTTACTTATAGATACAAGTGAATTATTGTTTTGTAGAATGGCATTTTAAAAAAGACCCCCGACGTACACACTTAGGCGTGAAGCGAGTATTTCGTGGCCAATGATAGAATTTGCTGAAGAAATAAAAAAAATAGGCCAGATTTAGTAGAAAAATTTGTGCAACAAGTGTTGTGTTGTCCTAATTAATGTTGTTAATAATTATCTAGTTTATTGCATAATAATTACTATTTGCCAATAGTTAAACAGTTTTTTACAAAAATAAATACAACAAATAAATGCAAGCATTAACTCCGCAAGAGATCTAATATATAGGGAGTCTAAGCGTAAATCTCAGATTCTTCTGAAAATCTGAGATTTACGCTTAGACTCCCAGGATGAGAATTTATAAATCTTAAAAAACAATTATCTCTAATCTAAATTAAATAATAATTAATTTCTCTTTACATTAAAAAATATTTGTTATATATGAGGATTAAATAACTAAAATATTAAAGTTCAGGTAATTGTAAATGTCAAAAAGAAGTTACGAAGTAGATTTATTTAGGATTGTAAACAATCAGTATTTTGAAAAATTAGAATCAGTAGTTAGAGATGGCGCAGATGTTAATGTGCTAAATTACTATGGTGAGACCATACTAGGATGTGCTTTGAGCCAAACATATTCTGGGACACGAATTGCTGAATTTTTAATTAACAATGGTGCTAATGTTAATTTAGCTAGTAAAGGTCAATTTCCACTAGTTACTGCAATTACTAATGGTCATATTGAAATAGCAAAATTATTAATTGAAAAGGGCGCTGATCTTAATGCAATAAGTAATGGTGCCTATACTGCACTACATCTTGCAATTACTGATGGTCATATTGAAATAGCAAAATTATTAATTGAAAAGGGCGCTGATCTTAATTTGAGATCGAGCAATCAGACACCATTATACACGTCTTCTGCACGAGTTGAAATGAATGAAATAGCAAAATTATTAATTGAAAAGGGTGCTGATCTTAACACTTCTTGTGGTAATAACACGACAGCATTAGATATCGCTTGTGTTTTTAATAATTCTGAAATAGTAAAGTTATTAATTGAAAAGGGTGCTAATTGTGATTTAGACAGCTCACTATCTTATGCAATTGATTATAAGAATATTGAAATAGCAAAATTGTTAATTGAAAAGGGTGCTAATGTTAATTTACACAAAGCCCTATCTTATGCAATTAACAATAAGAATATTCTGCTAATCAAATTATTAATTGAAAAAGGCCTTACTCTTAAGGCGATTGAAGATGGACAGCCCCCACTATCTTATGCTGCTAATATTGAATTAACAGAAACTTTAATAAGATCTGATGCTCAAATTGTTCGCCAAAATGTAAAACCTGCGATAATTAGTGTAATTAATAACATAGATCATATTGGAGTTAGTCAATCTGAATATAATCTAATCAAATTATTAATTGAAAATGGTGCTAATATTAACGAACCTGATAAGGATGGACATACTCCACTATCTCATGCAGTTAGGGGTTATGCTAACAAATATCAAGTATATACTAGCCCTAATATAGGGCTAATGAAAACCTTAATATCCAAGTTTGATGCTAATCTTAACGCAATTTGTAAAGATGGACACACCCCGCTATCTTATGCAATTCAATTAAATTATATGGAAGCAGTCAAAGTATTAATTTACTATTATGCTAATATTAATCAACGTAATACAAAAGGTGATAGACCAATTGATTTTGTAGCGGAGAAGGATATAGCTTTAATCAAATTACTTCGTGAAAACGGTTCGGTTGAGCCTAAAAAATTGATCGATCTTGATGATGCTTCTGTACAAAAACTAATTTTTGCAGAGGGTAAAGCACCAGATTCAGTTCCTGGTAATATAGGTAAAACGATACCTATTCTTAATAAAATGACTGCAAAATTCCCATTAACAGACGCAGAAGTTGATAGTGCCATAGCTTGGTTTAAAACCACACAGGATTTTACTACTTATAAAGCAGAGTGGGGGGCAGTTAGTGACGAAATGACTGTTTTAGATGTAATTAACAAATTATCAACAATGACAGATGTTCATGATAGACTGTCTTCTAATTGGGATTTTAAAAAGGTACTTGGTACTATAATTCATATAGTAAAAGATAATGAAGATCTGACAAACAACTTAATAGATACTTTAGCTCAAATTAGACTGTGCGCATTAAGTAAATTAATGAATTTACTTTACGTTGTTCAAGATCTAATTATTGAATCGGATAAAGTGGATTATTCTAAAATACAATTTTCTGCGTTTAATGAAGTAATAAAAGTAGCTGTAGACGACGTTCAAACTGAATTCGGAGAAAAATCTCCTTTAATCGTTATTAAATGGTTAATTGATCATTTGAATAAACAAGGTATTACTGACCCTGAACAATGGTCTACAGAGACCCAAGTAGTTCAAGGGAGATTGGCAAAAAGCTTTATGAATCAAACGAATATTAAAGTAGATAATGCGTCTTATCACTTTACAAATGGTCTAGAAGGAATCTTAATTCAGAATATGCTTGAAAAATTAAACATACAAGGTAGTAAATCTGAAGATGCTATATTGAAAGTTTGGCAAGAACTAGTAGAAACTGGAGTTCAGATGCTAGCAACGGGATATTTTGATAAAATTGTGGCAGGTTCTGTGAAAGTATCAGATCTAGAGAATGCTTGTTATGCATTTGATTTAGTTTTTGGCCGGCTTAAAGCTTTAGATGTTGGTGTCATCAAGCACTATCATGATCTAATTTCAAAAAAGTTTAGTACTGATATAGGACAATTGTTCATTAAACAATTGGATGATTGTGAGCTAAACGATGAAGCGACAAATTATATCAAAACTGTTTTGAACCAACATAACTCTGAAGGATTACAGCATTTAATGTCTGTTGATCCAATAGATTCAGCAGGTAATGTTGATATATCACTGCAGGGTAATGTTGATCAAACAGATAACCATGATATTATTTAACAAGTAAACTCACATCGGATTTAGCTGAACTTGGATAATTTTAAAATCTAAGTTCAGCCTTATTGATGCTCGGCCGTGTTGCCGTGAAAGCGGCTTGCACGGTTCCTGAGGGGCCGTCCCTGAGTAATTGGGAGGCTCTACTCGGCAACACACCCTAAATAGCTTTTAATAAGTAAGATCACTATAATGATCAAGTATCTCGCCTATATTAAGGCTTTGTATTTGACTTATATCGAAATGTTCATTTTGATAAGAATAAGATAAACAAGCCAATGCATCATCAACCACATTTTGCTTCATAAGATAATAAGTAGCTAATTTAAGTTGGTCTGTATTAGGGAAATAATGTCCACTTTCATTATCTATTTCAATAATTTTACCATCTTTTATACGCAACTTTCCACCACTAGCTATAGGTCTACCGATTCCGTATAGATCTTTTGACGGTTTTCCTTTGATAAAATAACTATGATGGACAGTACTATCGCAACCATCGATAATTGAGACATTATTGAAATGACAAAAATACAAAGTTCCTTTTTTATCTAAGACATATAATCCTTTTCCATTTTCAACCAATTCATTATTTTTATTAAAATAAATTTTACCATCCTGGAAATAAGTTTTGCTCTTTGTCTTAATATCAGGTGTATTTGTAGGTTTGTGTGATTCGTCCCCATAAGTTTGCGAAGTTAAAACAAAATTATTATACTTAAATTCTATTTTAATTCCTTGGAAGAGCAAGGTCTTTATAAAATTTTCATGATTTTCTTGTTTATTAATAAGATCGACAAAATCTGAGCCCCCTTTCGTAACTAAATACTGACTTAGGACTTTATGATGCGCACTTAAAGATGCCTGAATTGTAGCTATAACATCTCCCTTATTTGATAAATCTATTGCAAATTGATCAATCAGCTTTTTTACATCAGTGGTCTCTGATAGTTTATAAAAGATCCGGAGGACAGGTTTTGCATTCACAGAAAACAATTTAAAGAGCTGTATAGCTGTAGGGTCTAAAGTTTTATCAAGATGCAATATTTTTTCTAGTAATAAATCATCTAGGTCTTGACTATTCATCTTATGTACAGGTGTGATAAGTGCTATCAAGTCTTTTTTATTTATCTGATGATGATTTATTATACGGTTAATAACTGTTTCATGCGTGTCATGCTTAATGCATTCTATAGGTTGAGTAATTGAATTCGTAGGCTTTAAATCTGCCTTAAGATCAAGTAAACGTAGAATCACTTCATGATTTTTCGAGCACATTGCTGCAGACAAAGGAGTAGAGAACAATTTTTTGTTGATTGGATTAACTTTAGCTCCATTATTAATCAAATAGTCAATACTATCTTGTCTATTAGCCAAGATGACGGTCGTTAATGGAGTCAATTCATAATCATCACTTGACGGGTTAATTTCCGCGCCAAATTGAACAAATAACTCAACGAATGTAGAGTTATATTTTGTTAAAACAATATAAAATAACTTATGTTTATTTACGCTAGCATTGGGTCTAGCTCCAGCGTTTAGTAAGTAAGTTACTTTCTGCAATACAGAAGGTAGCGATTCTGACGTTGATTGAGAATTCAAAGTAATATATAATTTTTCGTCCCATCCAATCTCTTTATCTTGCTTGAACAATAGCTTCATCAGGTCTTTATCCCTTCTATCTGTTGCAAGATCTAAAGAATTATCACCATATTCATCCTTTGCTTTTATACTACTTTTATTTTCAAGCAATAGCTTTACGATGTCTGAATTGCCCTTGTTTACAGCAATATGTAAAGGGGTCTCACCCCCAAAATCCTTTATTTCCATATCAGCTTTATTTTCGAGCAGTAACTTTACCATGTCTGGATGGTTCTCACGTACAGCCATATGTAAAGCGTTATTATTATCCTCATTCAGTCTGTCTATATCAAGTTTATTTTCGAGCAATAATAACTTTGCAATGTCTAAATATCCATCACTAACTGCGTTGTACAAAACCATATTAGGAACGTCAGGATTCATTATAATATTAGCCCCGTTCTTGAGCAAGAGCTCTACAATTGTTGTATACCCATGTGCTACAGCATGATCTAAAGAAGGAAATTCGTCTTGACCATCTGCTTCTATATTAGCTTTATTTTCGAGCAGTAACTTTACCATGTCTGGATGGTTCTCACGTACAGCTATATGTAAAGGGGTATCGTCTTCGAAATTCCATGCCTCTATATCAGCTTTATTTTCGAGTAGTAACTTTACGATGTCTGGATGGTTCTCACGTACAGCCGTATATAAAGGGGGATCATTATAGTCATTTGCTTCTATATTAGCTTTATTTTCGAGCAGTAACTTTTTTAGAAAGTTAGAATCATTATTATATAGAGCATCCTGCAAATTCTCTTGAGAGATAACATTCGTTGTTGTTAAAAAATTTCTTTTCATAAAAATTTTATTTAAACTAATATGACAATAGTCTAAATTATTAATTATAAAGATCAAGAAAAATTTAAAAAAATTTAGGAGTATATTGATTGAAATAGGTTATTTAATGTTAACTAAAATTATTGGGAAGATCTAAAGATCTGCGTTTGTAATAGGCGCCTAGTGTGTACGTCGGTGGTCTTTTTTACCAACTTTCTTCTCACTTCACTTTTGTAGTTGTCGTTATAAGCGTTTTGGGCTAATCTTCGAGAAGATTGAGGCTGTAACACATCAAAACATCGATGAATAGTTCTCCCTCTGTTCAAACTGGAAACGCCATCGTCAAGTTAATAAATTGAGATTGTAAAAAGCGCTGATTCTTGAATTTTAGGCAACAAGAAGTCTTTGAGTAGCCTCGTCCCAAATTGACTTAGCTACGGCAAATGCATTTCTCTGCTCTTGAGCCGTTTTTGTGTATCGTCCAACATCAACTGCAAAGATATTTCGTACCTTGCCCATCAATGATAAAGTTTTCTGAGCTCCTTGAGGAGATTTAAACTTAATCAGTATTTTCTCTTTGCGCCGCGTGGGTTGATGCGCATTTTCAACACGATTATTTAGCCCCTTATGAGAACGATGATCCGTCTTGGGACACATGTGACGTATTGGTTTTATATAGCTCTTTAGTTTATCAGTAACGATAACTCTTGGCATAGGATAGTTGCCAAGTAACCTTATTAGGAAGCGACTAGCTGATTTTTTATTACGACGCTTTTGTAACAATACTTCTAGCTCATAACCATCTGAATCGACAGCCCTCCAAAGAATAAATACTTCGCCGTTAATTTTGACATTCATCTCGTCTAAATGCCATTTATCCTTAGGCCTACGCTCTCTTTTTCTAATGACCTCCTGAAAGCTAGAAGCAAATTTATAACACCAAGCGCATACCGTTTCATGACTTAAGAAAATTCCTCGATACTCCATTTGCTCCTGGATATCACGGTAACTATTATTGAATCTATGGTATAACTAAACAACATGGCCGATGATACTGATTGGAAAACAGTGTCTCTTCGGAGCTTTAGTAATATACATAAAAAACTGAGTGATTAGTTGTGAATCGAGCTGATTATTTATAAATTATTATTCACTTTTTGCAATTTCAATATTTTACTCTCACTTAACTTGACGATGCCTCTCAATTCATTAACTTGACGAGGCCCATTTGAACTTTGTGTTGACATATGGCATCAAGAAAATGTCCACCAGTCTAAGGATCAAAGAGTTAAGAGTTAGTTTTATTTTTTGCTCACAAGGACGGATATCTTTTAGGGCTCGTTCTTAACACTGGTCCATTATCGAAGGCAATTTCAGAAAAATCTGAGGTTTACGCTTAGACCCCCTTTAAAACATATCATCAACATACTTACTTACCTCGCCATAGCAATCAACTTCAACTTTGCTTGGATGAGACACTCCCCCTCCAGAGTATGAATCTAAGGTAATTTTTACTTTTGAGTTACTTGAGTTTTCAAATTTAGCATATAAATCATTTAAATATTTTTTTGTTGCTAAAGATGTATCACCGCCTACAACTCTCATAATTATATTGACCTGTTGTTTGGTGCTATCTTTGCCAACAAGTTCCTCAATAATCTGGTTAAATTTATCCAAATCTATATTGTTAGCTACAACTGTTTTTAGCAATTCTTTACAAAACAACGTAAACATCACTTGTTTATCCAGATTCTTTACACAAACAGGGAACTCATCCTTAACTGTATAAATTTTATAGTCCATAGCCTTAATTTCGGGTTTTGTTTTCATTAAGTACCTCTTATCTTAATGGTGATGAACTGTTATTTTTCTTTACTACATTAAGTCTACCGCCATGTGTTCGTTTAAGCTGATGGCTTGCTGTTCTTACTACATTATCTTTATTTATCTCTCTATTTGCAATAGTATTTTTGATTAGTTTGCTTGATGAATTATTCTCAACTTTTTGTGCAGCTTCCTTATTCTTCTCAAGAACCTCCATTATCTTTGAATTAATTTCTATAGCATCAGCTGAAGGTTTTTGTAATTCTGTATGTAAATTTTTCGTAAGATCTTGAGTTATATTATTCTTAAATATACGTTGTGACGGCTTGGATAACACAGCGTTTATGCCCCTTTCAATTTTTGCTTCCATTAATGCATTAAATAATTTAGGATCACTTTTCCTTAAATGCTCAGCAAATTCAACATTATTATGTTGTAATGAATTTTGTGTAGATATATAGGATTCTATTTTTGTAACGGGCATTCTTAATAAACGTTCTGTGACTATACCTATATAATTTTTAGCCTTTTCTCCGTCATTTTCAGTACCCAACACTTGTTGCACAAATTTTTCTACTAGATCTGGCCTATCTTTTTTTATTTCTTCAGCAAATTCTATCATTGGCCACGAAATACTCGCTTCAGTAGAGCGCATTCCTGGTTCAGATGATACTTTTGAATCAAACGTAGATCTTAAGATATCAGCTAGTTGCGTATCACTATATTTTGGAGCCTTTATGACGCCAGGCTCTTTAACAAAGTTAAATGCTTCGTGTAATTCTTTTGAAGCGCCAGCGGCTTGTACCAAGCATTTTCTTGCAGCAGTATTAGGCTCGAGTTTACCCGGAACAAGTTTATGCATGGTTTTCTTATCAATATCAAATACAAAGGCTTTTATCTTTTCATCACGTAACTCTTCAATCTTAATAACATTCTTATGTAATGCTAGTACTCCTTTGACCTTATCAATATTATCTTGAGAATGAGACCTATTTTCGGATAGGTTATCACTTGCTCCGACTAAAAATACTTCAATATTCGTACTGTCTTTAAAATGAGACGTTATAACTTTATCTAACGATTTAGCTGTAGTAGAATGATCAACATGACTTAAAGCTGTTTTTTGTGTAGTTGGATCGTAAATCACAACAGCTACACATTGCTGTAAATTATCGGTACCTATCCTTCCTGTTGACATAATACCTACTTCTCGTTGTTCTACTCTATAGGCCTTAAGGTCTATTGCCGCTTGAGATAATTCATAGGATTTGGAGTAATGTTTAATTCCAAACTCATGATCGTCAGTTATTCTACCTATTACACCCAATATGCGATTAGTTACAATTTCATCTCCGTAGCTTAAGTTATATTCGTGGTCATGTTGATTTAATAAGTCAATATTTTGCTGTTTTAATGTATCAATAGTCCCTTTTTTTTGGTGCATTAAAACTAATTTTTCTATCGTAGTTTGATCACTATACGATCCATCTTTTATATAATAAGAATAGGCTAATTTATATTTCTGCTCTGCTAACTCAAAATTATCCAGTCGGTCAGCATTATGAGCTATTATGGAATGGACCTTTCCAACTTCTTTTGGATCGTAATTTAATGGCTCAACTTGCTTGCTGTTAAACTCTATTATTTTTTCTACCTCGAAAGCCTTAGCCATTGACTCTTGATATTTCCCCTCAATACATAAAGTCCTAGCCTCCTGAATGGCGGCATTCCATTCAGAAGGGATAGTGTGATAAGGTTTTTCGCCAATAATACTACTGAATGGCGAGGGGGCTCCTAATTGTTCAAAACGATTTGGTTGTTCTTGGTCTTGCGATTGTTGATTCTGTTCATGCCCTTCTTTCATGTTACTAACCTTTTTATACTTATCATTTTAAATTTAGTATAAATTTAGTGTACCAAGTTTTCAATAAAATTTAATTTAAAGTAAATGTATTAATTTTTTACCCTCACTTAACTTGACGATGCCTGACCAGTATCGTAAACAATCTGTGAGAGTAGGGGGATTTACTTCGCCACCAGCCTCAGAGCTTATTAAGCGGTTGATTTAATAAAGCTTTTGCGTTTCCTTAAAAAGATTTTAGGATTTTCTTCAGCAAGTATTAGTAAGGCTACGCCTGAGGTACAGGGTCTTCTATGACCTATCTCCCAGTTCTTATAGGTATGATAAGAGATACCACACAAGTCGGCAAATATTTCTTGAGTAAGTCCAAAACTCGCTCTAATAGCTTTAATCCTAGTTGGAGTCATTAAGCAAAGTGCTGCCAACAACTCTTTGCATAATTTCTCTGACCGCCATTTATATAAACTTTGCATAATAGATCTTTAAAAACTTTGTATATATTTGTAAGTATACTACGTCATTGACGTAGTATATACTATAATTTAAATCATAAGAAATTTAAGTTATGGTTTTATGGAAAAATTATCTATAGTCTAAATATTAAGAATGTCTGTAAATTATAAATAATTAGTTGTAGAAGGAAGTTAATGACAAAGTTTTTAAAGTATGGTGGATTTCTAGTTCTAATTCTTATTTTAGTATTATTAGCAATTCCTTTGTTAATTTCATTAGATCACTATAAAGAAGATATAAAAAGTAAAGTAAAATTAGAAACAGGAAGAGACTTAGTAATTAGGGATACAATAGCTTTTTCTTTCTTACCTACGCCTGGGATAGTATTATCAGCTATTGAACTTTCTGGGCTTCCTGATGAACAAGATCTACCGATAATTAAAGTAGATAAAGCAAAAGCATCTTTATCCATTCTACCACTATTTACAGGTAATATAGTAATTTCTGAGATAGTGCTTGAAAACCCTATAGTTCATTTTGAAAAACTAAATAATAGAAACAATCTTCAAAAGTTAAAAACAGAAAGTAACAGTAATCCTGCCAATACTAACGATTCCATACCATTTCAAATACCAAAATTACCTTTTTCTATAAAACGCTTAGTAATTGAAAATGGTCAAATAACTTATGTTCAAAATGATAATAAAACTTCCTTTGAACAAATAAATTTAGTGATTAAAAATTTATTTGAGGAAGGAGCAATGGAATTTTCTGTTAACAGTAAGTTTTTTAATGAGAATATTAACCTTAATGGTTCTATTGATGCTAACCAATCGTTGATGCCAATAACAGCGGAATGTGTAATAAAAGAAGAAAAAGCTAAGATAGTCGGAATTTTTAATTTAGAGACCTTAAACTTTGTCGGAGATATAAACTACCAAGGTAATGCCAAACATTTAAGTAATTTTTTCTCCTCGGTGCCACAAGGGTTTCAGTCGCCATATAATTTAATTACTAAAATTACTATAAATAAGGAAAGTATATTACTTAGTAAATTAAACTTCTCAATGGATAAAATATTAGTTAATGGCGAAGGAAGTTATAATTTTAAAGATGGAGCACCCACTTTAAATTTAAACGTAATGCCAGGTAATATTGTTGTAGGAATTAGTAATGATCAATTATTAAAAGGGTATAAAATTAACATAAAGGCACAAAACTTCAAGTCTCTATTAGAGGAGTTACAAATAGATTCTTCGGATTTACCTATAGTTTTAAGTGATACAATTTCATTTGGTGCTTCAGCAACATACGCTAAAGATACTGTAGATATAAAAAATATTTCTTTGCTTTTAGGAGAGGCTAACTTAAAGGGTAATATTACAATAAATTGGCTGCCCAAATTAAATTTATCTTATAATCTCGAAACAAATAAAGGATCAGCCTTAATGAATTTATGGGGAATAAAATCTCCTATTGCACTTTCTGAGGTAAAAATCAAAGGAGAAACTAGTGAAGCAGGCAAGATTTGGCAAACAGATACTTACATTACTTTAAGTGGAGTTAATACGCATATTGTTGGCAAGGTTGATACTGCAAGCTCATATAAACCTTATCTTACCATCACCGCAACTGGTAATAATCTTGGTAATAGCTTAAAACAACTTTTTAACCAAAAAACAGCTTCACCAGAGCTTGGATCCTTTTCAATATCTAATATTATTTCTGGGCAAATGCCTATCTTTGAAATAGTGTTAAATAAATATGATGTGGTTATTAATAATGCGAAAATGTCTTTAAACGGTAAAGCTAATATAGATTTAACTAGTAAGCCAAAAATTATTCTAGATTTAGTAACTTCAGAAATTAATTTGAATCATTCAAATAGCCAGGATAATACAAATAATAAAAGCGCTGGTTTAGCTGATAATCAAAAGACTGCGCCCCCTTGGTCTAAAGAGAAAATTGATTTATCTTTTTTAAATGCTTTTGATGGAAACTTAACAATATCTATTCCAAAATTTATTATAGCACCCCTAAATATTGATACAATAAAATCTAAACTTGAGCTTACAAACGGTAAACTTAGCCTTGGAGTTCTTTCAGGACATATTTATGGAGGCACCATAGATATGTCTGGGCATGTAATAGCTAAAACTGGAGAAATGCTTTTAAATTCAGAACTTAAACAAGCGAAGCTTAAAGATGTAATGCCAAACTATAAAGCAATAAAAATTACAGAAGGGAATTTTAATCTATCATCTAAACTACAATCATTTGGCACAAGTGAATATCAGTATGTAAGCAATCTGGCGGGCAATATTAATATTGTAGGCACAGAAGGGAAAATAAGTGGCATAAACTTACAAAAGGTACTAGATGGATTAAATAGTATGAATGATCTTACCAGTATTGCAAATTTATTAAATACTTCCTTTTCTGGAGGTCAGACGGCATTTAATAATGTAGAGGCAAATGTTATCTTTAAACAAGGAATTGGTACATTAACTCATTTTAAATTAGATGCTCCTGAGGTGGCTATTAGTGCAGAAGGAAATATTAACCTCCCGCAATACAATTTAGATGTCAATTCTACTGTGAAAGTAGAGAGACAAAAATTACCCCCTTTTAATGTTCGCCTTTATGGTTCTTTGGACAATATACAGCGTAAAGTGGATGCAACAGCCCTAAAACAATATTTAGTAGAAAATGTTTTAGTTAAAGCCCTAGATAAAATTCAAGGAGGCAAGGGTGGGGCGGGAAATATTTTAAAGAATATTATGGGTAGTGGGCAGCAGTCTGATTCTTCATCTAAAACAGAGAATAGCCCAGAAGGAGATAATAAAGTAGGTGATCCACTAAACAATGCGGCAAATAAGCTTATTAAGAAAGGTTTAGGAAATCTTTTTTCTAAGTAAATATGTATTTAAAAGATAATAATGTCATAATTCGCTTAATGAAAAAATCTTTTATAGTTTTATTGTGGGTAGTTGTTAGCAACTATGCACTAGTATCTAAAGCTTCATCTTCAGATGATTACTTATCTGGCTATATTCAAAGTATATTCATACATATATATTATTTACCCCATGATTCGGTGGTCGTTAAAAATGGTGTAGTCTATATTAATGAAGATAAACTCGGTGATTATAATGCAGAACAGATAGTACAAAAAGTAAAACAAAGTACTTTAGATTTGTCTCCCTATATTAAAGACATTCGATTAGTTAAAGATAATAATGATAATTCAAAAACTACAAAGAGCAAGGTCATTGAAAAGTCTATTTTTACTCAAAAAACTAGACCCACGAAAGCATTAGTGACTGACGGTTTAATGGCTAATCATAGTTTATTTCAACCTTTAATAGCCGATCCAAAATGGCCACGTTTTACTCTCGCTTATCAATATGATTTAAAAAGGAGCGTTTTACGACGCCATGCATTTGCACCAAACTTTGGTGCTAGTTTTTCTATTTATCGGGTAACGGATAGAGAGAAAGATCAAGAATGGGAATTAGGCATGCAGGCTGGTTTATTTGGGCTTATGGATATTGGTAGAAATCCTAGCGCCTTAATAAATGCCGATTATTTTGTAGGTGTGCCTATTTCTTATCGCAAGGGAGCATTCACAACTTTATTGCGTCCTTACCATATAAGCACCCACTTAGGTGATGAGTTTATGTTAACACCTGAGGGAAAGGCGACTAAACGGATTAATTTAAGCTATGAAGGTATAGATTTAATTTTGTCTTATAATATCAACGCTTTCCGAGTATATGGAGGTGGAGGCTATTTAGTTCACAAAGAACCTAGCTATATAAAGCCTCTAAAAATACAAATAGGAACTGAATATTATTCGGATTATACATTTATGGGTGGCAGATTAAGACCCGTATCTGGAATAGATATAAAGGCCGACCAAAATGGGGCATGGTTCCCTGGAGTATCAGTGAAAACAGGAGTTCAAATTGAAAACTCAGCTCTTATTAGTAATAAATTACAAGTTATGCTAGAGTTTTACTCTGGTAAGTCAATGCATGGGCAGTTTTATAAAGACAAAATACAAACCATTGGTATAGCACTGCATGCATTTTTATGAACCAGAAAAATATGACATTGTACATAATGTTCTATTGCAGTATATTGAGACTTTAATTAGAAAAATTTATATTTATTATGAACAAAAGTATATTTGTTTTCCTGGGATTAAGCGCGTTATTTTTGGTAGCCTGTAATACAATGGAAGGTGTTGGGCGTGATATTAAAGCAGGTGGGAAAAACCTTGAAGAATCAGCAAAACAAAACAAGCCTAATTAAAGGGCTTTGTTCGGAAGCCTACATCTCTCCTAAACTAGACGTAAAATGGAGAACCTTTTTATTCTTATCCCCTAGAAGTAGCTTATATTGTATCTGATTATAACCTAAAAGCTGATGTTAATAGTTACAAGCATTTTACACGATATAGTAGAAGACACGATAGTTACAATAGAGATGATTCTTGATACTTTTGGCTATAGAACTCTGAAATGGTTGATAGGCTTACTCGTGATCTCTCTTTAGAGTAGTCCGAGACTCTAGTCTGAATTTCAATCCACCGGCTTCCAGCCGGTCTGTAATTGAGTAAAGCTAAAATAAATTAATAATATTTGGGAAAATTATGAAAAGAAAAATTAGCAAACCTTTTAGTAAACTAAAAAATAAAATCACGGTTACAAAGGGTAAAAAAAAGACTGATACAAAAATGTCAGAAGATTTACCAGATAATAATTTTCAATTAGATGAAAATTCTTTGTCTAACTTTCCTAAAAATGAAAACTCAATGCTTAATACATCTCTTTTAGCTCGCTTGATCTTAGAAGCTGGCGCAGAAACTATTGCGAGCTCTCTTGTTGCAGAAAGAGATTTAAACGCATTAAAATTTCTTGTAACTCAGTATAATGCAATGCCTGATCAAAGCGATGTAATGATAGCAGCTGAAAACGGGGATATAAAAATGTTCAAATATTTAGTAGATGATTTGAAATTAACACCACATGAAGATGACCTAACCGCTGCTATTGATAATCAGCATCTAAGAATGGTTAAATTTCTTGTAACTAGGTATCAGATACATCCTGATCAAGATGCCGTGAGGATAGCAGCTGAGAACGGTGATATAAAAATGCTCAAATATCTCATAGATGATCTAAAATTAATGCCTGATGAGGACGCTTTGATTGGTGCTCTTGAGAATCAAGACCGTGATATGCTGATATGGCTAACAACAAATAAAAGTATGCAACTTGCTATTAGTGGGGCAAAGGCAACTTTGCATCAAATGCCAAGTCCAGGATTTTTAAAATTATGTTTTATAAAAAATCCTTACATAAAAATTGATTATTCTGAGATAGATGCCAAAAGTGTTAATATAGCTTATCTTTATAAGCTGCAAGTAATAGCTCAGGTAGTAGAAAGTTATCAAATTTTTCCAAAGGAAGTGCAGGAGTTGATCTTCGATTATTTGATAGCAAGGAAGGTAGATTTTCTTCCTGAAAAGTTAAAACCTATTCAGGTTTATTCTTTTGCGCACGAAACATATGACGAAGACTTTACTTATTTGATTGGCGAAGATGATCAGGCGTAATGCCAGACGTCATATTCTTTTGGAACAGAATATATGTATAAACGCCTTCATGATTACTGTTTATGGAAATACCCATTTCATACACAACAAGAATTCGTGGATAAATTTCATTTTATATAAAAAGGCAATTAAGGACATACAAAGTTTAAAAGCAGCCAAATTAGCCGATAAAGTTGCAGACTTATGTAGCTCTTTAGAAAGGGTGAACGCTCTATTAGAATTAATTTACAACATCGATTGGTGTACGAAATATTAGAATCAGAAAAAATAATCAAAATATTAAGTATGTGGAGTCATTACGAATAAAAACACCGCTACTTTCCATAATTGTGAGAAGTAACTAATACCTTTATAACAAAAATTCTAAGCAACCTTACTGCCATGTTTGGAAAAAAAAATTTGAAGTTGTTTTAGGAAGAATATTTGTTGAAGTTGTTTTGTTGTTTTAGGTTGTTATTTAAAGGCGGTGGTTTATTACGGGCGGTATACATAACTTAATCGCTTACTTTCCATAACATACATTATGGCGTTGAAATTTAGCGCTACATCTATGTTATTATTTTTAATTTAATACCCTTTTCATCAGCTTGTATAGAATCTTCAAATGCATTAGATTCAGTGAGCATAATTTTTGCTCTATTAAAGTCATACCAATCTATGTACCGTGTATATTTTTGTGCAAAATCTAAGACTCTAACTATAGGCTCTAAGATTCCATTTTGACTTATGGCCTTTAAAGAAGATAGGTAATTACTACGATATACAGTAGGAATAATGATTTTTATCTCACCATTTGCTACTAATTCGGCATTCATCATTACCCTAGACAATCTTCCATTACCATCTGAGAATGGATGTACCTCAGCAACAATAAATTTGATAAATACTGCGCGGTAAAATGGGCATTCGATCGATTGATAAAGTTCAAATCCATTCTTTAATGTCCCCACTACAAGTTCTGGTGGTACAAATAGAGTATTGCCAGCTCTGTTGATTTGTTTTTTGAATTCTCCGGGCATATGAGATGGTCTACCTTCCATGATTGTAGCATGGCGGCTTTTTAGTAAAAATACAAACTCTTCAAAGCTTCTAGGTACTTTAGACATCTCATCTATGGATGAAACTACTTGGTAAGTACCTACTATATCATGAGCATCTTCTGGACGATCAAATGGTATTTTACCATCAAAAGTAATTTCTCTTGCTTCTTCTAAGTCAAACTCAGTGCCTTCAATAAAATTAGAAAAATAGCCTTCAAAAAATGATAAGTTTTGCCATTCAGCTGCACTCATATTACTTAATCTTGAAAAAGGAGCTAAATTTCGTAAATATTGGTGAAACCGCAAGAATAGATCAGCACGTTTCTGATCAAACGGAGCTAACTCTTTAACAGCTTGACCTATCTTTGATTCTAAATTATAAGACTTTGTACCGAGAAGTGTTCCAATAATGCGTTGTAGCTTTACTAGTTCTTTTGTCAGCTCAAGGCTTGACGCTATCAGTGTTGCTTGATCTCTGATGAAATTTAAATCCCCATTCTTGATCAATATATCAAATAAGCGCCCTTCTATTTCTCCTACTGATAAACTCTTAGGAGTTAGGTTGTTTCTAGAACGACTTGGCTTGAGGTTTTCAAGTAAAGCTCGTGATAAAGAAGGAATGTAAAGCCTATTCAAAAATGGCATATCTGAATCAAGAGGCGGACTACCTTTTTGAGGGCAAATGGTAATATTTCCTGGCAAATTCACTTTACGGGTTTTATTAGAAGTTATATATATGTTACCATCAGGTGCTGGCTTATTTTCAATTGCGGTGCGATATGCCAAAATTGCTGATGGAAAATATTGCCCTACAATTTGCCATAAATTTCTCTTGACTATGGAAGCAGGAGAATCTTTGAAATTAGGTGTATAAAGTCTTGAGGCAATCTTACGCAAATGACCAGAAGCACACATATTATGAATTGTTTTCTTAAGCGACTTATTAGAAACTACCGCTTCTGGAAAATCGAACTTCTTGACTGATAAATTATTCATTTGGCTAATATATAGAACTTTTTGTAGGATAGTATCATAAAAACAGTACTTTTTGCAATATAATTCTGGAATGTGATCTTACAAATTCTTCTTGCCAAGGTTCTCTACATACCATAGCCCCCCATATCTTTTTCCATCTCTAGATGTTTCTGCTGCTGAATGACTTGGTTGTGGATCTGCTGTATTTCATGATGTGGGATAAATTCGTTTGTCCGAGTTTTAACAAGATGCTCCATGAACTTCAGAGGGCACGATATAGTATGATTGTCTATCTTAACAGCGTCCCCATTGTCAAGTCTAGTAAGGCTTTTGTGAATGCTCTTGATGAAGTTATCCTGATAATCCTTAAGTAATGATTTATGCGCCTGGCTTGGATCAGTGGTATCCTTTAACATTTTGGTTATTTCATCATGGGTTTTGTAGTTTTTACTTTGTACATACGATGACAGTTTATGCAACTGGCCAATGACATTATTATGCTCGTTCTTTAGGGCATTTTGAATCGATAGAACAAGAATCTGCCCATGATGGTCTGGATGTTTCAGAACACCGTGTAGCTGGGCTAGGAACTTTTGTTCCTTTTTAATGGTATCAATGACCTGATCTGGAGTTTTAGCTTCCTGTTTCTCTTTTGTGATTGCGGCTAGATTAGAATTAATATGATGCGCTTCGATATCCTGATCTAACTTCTTATACATATCTTTTATGTCAGTCGTGTGTTGCAACTCCTTGATTAACATACTTTCTGTTTTTGCTCCAGTTGACAAAGCATTTTTAGCTAGCAACTCAAGGCCTTCATGCAAGCAATCTTGTTTTAACTCATTGGCTAGTTTGGCTCTTGCCGTTATGTTTAAATCACGCTCTGGGTATTTCAAAGTACCATTCAACTTGTTTAAGAACTCTTGCTCCTTTTTAATAGCATCAATTACCTGATCTGTGGTTTTAGATTCATGCTTTTCTTTTTCTATTGCTTCTAGATTAGAGTTGATATGGTGTGCTTCGATATCCTGATCCAGTTTCTTATGGGTTGCTTTTAGGTCAGTTGTTTGCTGTAACTCTTTGACTAATGAGCTTTCAGTTTTTGCACCTGATATTAGCGCAGTTTCCGCTACAAGTTTTAGCTTAGCTAAATCGTCATTCTGACGCTGCTCATGCGCTAATGCGCACTTAGCTAGTAACTCCTTGTCAAAAGTGATATATTTAATATTACCATGTAAGTCAGCTAAGGTGTTTTTCTCCCTCTCTATTGAGTTAAGTACTTCCTCAAGATTCTTAGCGTGGTTACGACTCTCTAGATGTTGCTTTGGAACATCATATACATGATACGATTCGTTACTTAGTTCTAAGGCTCGCAATATAGCACTAGAACCATGTCGCATTTGAAACTCCTCCATTATCATTGATGGCTTGACAATTTTGTTTTCTATCATCACTTGCGCTAAATCTAAAGCTTTGTTCATTATCTCTGGGTTTATAGAAGCCTCGCGTCCACTATTAATAAGGCTAACTGTATTATGGTCCGCCTTATAATTGTTTATATTGCCTTGGACATTTTCAAAGGTGTGCTTCAAAAACTCTTGTTCCTTAAATACTATTTCTCTTAATGCGTCAAATTCTTGAGTCTCCAGCTTTGCTGATTCAAATCCTCTAACATTCTGGTCTAAATATTGCTTGAGATAATCGACTCGACGAGTCATAAAATGGATTTTTGCCTCGTTATCATCCATACCTATAATAGCCTTAGTTGTAGCGATGCCATCATGGCTATAACCCCACTGCCGTGCTTCATCGATGATCTCTTTATAAGCCTTGGCAAAGCTTTCTGCTGTTGTCAGTTGTCCATGAATTGAGGCCAAGTGCTCCGCTCCCAAAGCAGGGTCAGTTTTAAATGATTTCAAGATTGCATGCTCATCTATGCCATATTTACGTATCTGGCCTAAATGCTCATGCGCTATTTTAATAGCAGGTGATTTGTCCGCCAAGAACTCATCTATAGTTCTAGCTGTGAACTTAAGCTTAATTGCATTTGTTTGCTGTTGGTTCTTGTAATCTAATGCTTCTTGCCAACCGGTGCTAGTTATAGCTTTATACATATTACTGCCAGCATGCTCTTTATCACTAGCACCAAACTGTTTCATCCTAGCTACTTCTTCCTTCGCCGTATTTTCTATATGCTCCCTGTGCGTTCTGGTGAGATTATTTACACCAAGCTGCACTTGATGTAATACAGATGTATCACGCACTAGATCATTGGTAGTTTGCTCACCCACTCCAACTCCTTTATCATCCTGAGTCTGGTTGCCAATCGCATACTCGCTATGGAGCTTTTGGTATTCATCCTGCATTGATCTAATATTGGAGACAAAGCTATCTGATTCGGCCAGGTTTAGGTTAAGTTTTGATGCAATGGCCACCATGGTATCATGATATATTTCTTTTGAGGCATATTCATCCTTGTCAATCCTGCCCGTCTCTACTAACATATCAATCGAGCTTAGAGCAACTCTATTGCTTCGTTGTTCTTGAGCTCTCACTTCAAGATTAAACACACCCAATCCTTGGCTAGAGGAGATATTTGACTTTACCACTATTTGATCAAGTTGTTCTTTAGCCAAGTGATTTGGTAAATCGTCAGCTAAATCCCACTTTTGCGGTAGGTTCAGTAATTTAGTATCAACGACCGATACAAGACCGGTAAATCCATTATGATTATCTATATGCTCGGCTATGTTTTTAGCCGCTGATATACCTGGAGCATCGTTATCAGGCCAGATAGTTACAATTTTATTGCTAAGCTTGCTCCAATCAACCCTATCCACACTTTGCGCTCCTCCCATCCATGATATTACCGTATGATCCTCAAATAACTTAAACGCAGCGTCCGCCGTTTTCTCACCTTCAACTATTAATATTGGCTGGCTTGGGTGCTGTACTAGTTTTTCTAAACCATATATCGGCTTAGTTCCATTGTCACTAAAGCCCTTTGACATCCAGCGTGATTTACCGCTTGCCTCATTGTGGCAATAAGCTACAGGCAGCACCTTTTTATTGCCAGTTCCGCCTTCCTCTATGCGTACTGCAAACCCTAGAAGCTTGCTATCTATATTTCTGTATTCATATGTATTGGTTATTTTATTATTAGCTATTGCATTACCTGTCGCTAGCTTGCCTTTCTTGACCAAAAACGCTAAATCTTTTGTAGGATTAAATGCCTCGGCAATGTTTGCTTCTATTACCCCTTGCGCTATCCACTCATCCCTTGGCTTAGATTCAATATTACTTATTGCTTTTGTCTGGACATTATTTGCGATTGAAGTTTTAAACTCGCCTTTTGCTGTAGGGGCGATACCGGCATGATTTGCCACGATCTCTAATGACTCAAACTTACTGCAACCGGTTGCTTTTTCTACAAAGGAAAATATGTCCCCCTTCGTCCCATCACTAAATCTCTTCCATAAGCCAAGCTTATTGCCAAGATCCATACTCAAACTGCCACAGGAGATATGAGTTCCTCGTTTCTGTATCTTGCCGTCCGCATTATGGATTAGCGCATATTGGCGAAATATCTCAGCTACTATTGTCTGGTTTAGCCCATTCTTGACTTCATCAAATGTTAGAGAAGAGTTGTTGCTTTGTTTGTTATTTTGACCATTTTTGATGTATACAGCTTTTTGCTGTAATTCTTGCTTTAACTCATTAACCTCGGCATTTGCTCCCTTCTCTTGCTTAGTTTTGTTGTTAGCAAAAAATACATTGTGTTTGGTTTGATAGCTAAACAATGCGTCCTGCGCATTATCATCACCAAGTAATTTGTTTATTTCTTTGCTGAATTTATCAATAGCAATGGTGCTGTCACTGCCCTTTAATATACGCGACTGCATTTTGCCTATATCCTCAAGGACAGCAATCTCTTGCGAGCTCGGCAATGCAGCACGCAAAAGCCCAAGCTCCTTGTCTATCTCCGATAACCTAGCTACATATTTTCCGCTCTGCTCATCTTGCTGTAATTGCTGCATTTCATTTTTGCCTTTTATGTATTGAGATAGTCTACTACCTAATTTAACCAAATTTATATCAACCGCTTTTCTCTCATCAGAGCCAAATATTTTGGCAATTAAACTACGGGCTTTCACGCAGCCCAACATCTCCGGGTTACGGCTAATAACCGAAGCTAGCTGAATCGGATCGTTACTCTCTTTAAGTAACTCATTAAACTTGGCTACAACAACGCTACTCTCATCCTTATATAAAGTACCAATAAAATGCGGAAACTCTATTTCTTGATAAGATGCAAATTCCTTTAATCTAAATTTGCTGCTGTTTAGATTATTTTGTACTTTCAAACGTTCTAGCTTGAGCTCCTCTATATAAGCAGTTGTCAATTGAACGTGCTCACAAAGACCATCATGCGCCTTAATTAAATCACTAATCTCAGCTGCGCTTAATTCCTGTTTGCCGGCTTTGTATGTCGCCTGCATGACTTCCTGGTAATCACTATTATTGCCTAAGCTATTATTTGCTAGTTTGTTAAAATAATGCTTTGCAGTCGTATGTCCTGCATGCTTCTGGAGCGTATTATAATTAATGTTTAACTGAGCAGTTATCTTGGAGAATTTGGCTTTACTATTATCTTTCTCAACATTATCATCAACACTCCCATGCCAATTAGCTAATATCTTATTAGATGTTTCCGCGCGTTGCGATTTGGCCAAAGCCACTTCTTTGTCATTTGTATCAATAGCCCTTGCCAAGTCATGCAGTGGCGTTCCTTCTGTTGCCGAATGCAATATATCGGCGACAAATAAATTGCTGTTGCTGATAATCTCTTTAAAGACGGCATTTTTCTTTAATTTTTGCAAATATATCGTGCGGTCAAATTCTATAGAATTTGACTGATATTTTGGGTCTTTCTTTAGTTGCTCTTCATCTGATTTTTCTTTCTTCCCCTCAAAACTTTTACTAGCCTCGCCAATGCTGCTCACATCAGTAGCTACAAACTGGAGCTTTAATGAGTATTTGTCCTCAATTGCCGCCACTAATAGACGCTGTATTTTAGCCGATGATAACTGCCTGTTGAATATTTCCTGCTGCTCAAATGATTCCTTAACCCTCAATCTTGCCGCTAGATAATCTTTTACATTCGCATAATTGCCAGTTAATGATTCATGTCCTTGCAAACCAGATTCTTTTAATTTATCCCATATCTCGCTTGCATCCTGAGCCTTATCTAAAATCTCTTCTTTAAGACTTTGTGATTTGGCAAAATGCTGCTCCAGCCCCGCTCTCTCTTCTTTGTCTATATAACTCCACAATAACAAATCCTGATCTTGTTTGGGCAGATCGCTCCAATTAAGTGCAGTTGTTTGCCCTTGGAAATGAATACCGCCCTTTAAGGCCATTAAGTGATTCTCTAAATCATGACTATTACCAACCGTACCACTTACCTTAAACTTTTCTGGCGCGGACATGACCTTAGTTACGTCAAATACAATATCTTCTGTAACTTTAAAATGTTCTTTAGCAAATGTCTCAAATTGTGTCTGCTCACTATCAACCATTAACAGCTTTGTGTTTGCTGCGGTTTCAAATTTTGTTAGCTCTTGTTCGTGTCCATTTAAATCAACTCTTAAAGCCTCTAATTGTACCTGATGAGCGCTTAATTGTTTCTGCAACCCTATCGATTCATGTCCATAAGAAGCATCTATAGCAAAACTTAAGTCACTGCGTTTGGTCGTCAGCAAACCAAGCCCTAACTTCCATAAAGGCACGTCTTCTTTTTTCCAGTATTCCTTACCCTCATCATTGAATTTCTGAACATACTCATAACCTATAGCCTGAAACTCTTGCCGCACTGCCTCTACATCCAGATCTTTTGTTTTATATACCTCATTCTCAAGTGTATCTTTAGCTGCAAAGATCTGACAATCCAGTTCATGACGAGTTAGACCAACCAAAGTAGATTCATAACCACTATATCGATCTATCGAAAATATCTTGTAGGGCACTGTCGCTCCCTGTACTGCATGATTCGTTACCGCATAACCATGCCTAAAGGTGACTATTCGCCCCTGCTCTCCCGTGCGTATTAGAGCACTGCGCACTCCTGTTGCCCCCTCCACATCGACCAGAAACTCACCCACTCCCATCTCATCTACTTTGATCAGTTTGCGAACAGTTGCAAGCTCGTTGTTTAAAACACCACCAATGCCCTCTTTTTCCTTTAAATTACCGGTGAAGATTATGCGGTCACCTTCCGCCAATTCTACAAAAGTAGAATTGCCATGTACCCCGCCAGAAATGAACTTATTACCTTGGCTTAAGACACCAGCTCTTTTAAACGAATCACGAATTAAGCCATTTAAACTGCCAATCTCCTCATTGGTATAGGCGCTAATAACTATTTTTTTCACCGCCTCATTTAGGCCAATCCCTTCTTCTTTAGCAATTGACATTGATTGCTTCACATACTCGGTAGCAAGCGCCTGTTCCTTATCAGTCTCGTTGTCCAAGATATTGATTTTACCGAGCTGCTCATAGATAGATATTGCCTTGGATACTTGATAATTACACAGTACCGAGGTCGCCTCAATATGTAATTGTCTTATCTCTTCGTCCTTATTCTTATGACGATTCACTTCGCTCAAGATATTACGACCAGCAACATCCCCCATTCTAGCAAATGCTCCCTTAGAACCTATTGCCTGATTCTGATTATTGTCGCCAAGGGCTAATAACTTAGCATCAGACTTTTTGACTTCAGATACAAAGTAATCCGATGTCGCCACATCCAGCATACTTGCCTCATCCAGCACAAGCAGGGTTTTTGCCGATAACGCCCCATCTTTCACACTATAAAATGGGTCTTTATAATAGTTGCTATCAAGGCCAACAGACACTTTCTCCATCCCGCGCTCATGTTGCCATTTCATCCTGAGCGACGCTGTTGTATGTACCTTAATACCAAGTTTTGCTTCAAGCTCTTGCGCCGCCTTATTAGTTGGTGCTGCTGCCACAATATTGTAGCCAAGACTCTGGTACTGACGCACTATCTCCTTGGTCACTGTCGATTTACCAGAGCCGGGCCACCCCTCCAAAACAGCTAAATCATGACCGTTGCAGATACCGATTATCGCCTCTTTCTGCTGCCTAGAGAATGAACTACCTTTTTTATACTCTGCAATATCTTGCTCACTAATTGCCAGAGCATGGTCATTATTTTTAGCTAATTCACCAATGTTGCTGACCAGTCTTTGCTCTAATTCTACTTGCTCCGTTTTTGCAAATAGCATTCTCCCTTTAAGATCGCATGGATTAACCAAAGTCAGTTTAGGCGATAATAGAACTGTATCAAGTAAGCCGGCTAGCTCAGTTTTTATATAAATATCCAGAGCTGACTTATCTGCTATGGCAACATTTTTTAATGTTATGTAGAGAGCTTTTTCTAGTTCACTAGCGATATTTTCTTTAGTAAATACCGCCTTATTAAAGTCCAGTTTATCAATAACAATGGTCGGATCAGCAATGATTTTATCAGCATTATTACGGATAATTTGCTCGTTTCTAGCGTACGCTTCTTTAACTCCGCCATGGTGAATGGTTGCTTCTTGCCCACGAACTACTCCCCAATCTAAGCGTTCCTCAAAGCCATTTTTAATTAAATGTTTGTTTAAAAGTTGCTTATGTTCCTCTTTAATTACACCCTCAAGAAATGCCCTAGTTTGTAATTCTCGGCAGCGATGAGTGGCAAAATCTATTGTTCCATCTAAAAACTTTTCTAATTGCCTGAGCGCATACATCAAATGCGCATGTGGATTTTTACTATTGTCATTGTGAAAGTTCACATCAACAACAATGCCTCTAGAGACAAAAACATTCTCAACAAATTCTTTTAAAAATTCGATATTTTGCTCTGCGGTAAATTCTTTTGGCAGCGCAATTGTATATTCACCGGCTAGTCTTGCATTACTTTTTGTTTCAACATCTTCTACTCTTTGCCATAGAGTTTGGCGATCATAAACCCACTCAGGAGCATCTTCTGGTGCATGAATTTGGCTATAGGCTAAACCACTTTTTTTGCTATAGTCCCATGTCAAACCTACAGTAATATTAGTATCAGCGTCAGTTGCATTTAATGTTAGCTGTGAGCAACTTCTATAAGCAGCAGCTTTAATGGCACTGTTGCCACCGCCTCTACTAACGTTACTAACTCTGCCAAATAATATTGCCATTAGTTTGTGTTGCTCACTTGTTTGACTGCAGTTTCCTTATCTTTTTTTGTCCTCAAAATCTTTTACTCAAAAGGACTTCCAATCCTTAAGCGCAGACGAATTTTCATGTAATGAAATATTCGTGTATTGCGCCCGTTGGGAATATCAAACATATTATCAAATCATGCATCAACTTTCAACTACTACGAACTCGTCTATAGGATTATTTTAGCCAATGGAAAAAGGGCTGGCATAAGGGGAGTTCTCCCCTACTAACCTGCGTCAGCTCTGTGAAGAATTTAGTTAAAAGGACATCTGAAAAAAGAAGTTTCTTTAATTCAGATACAAATAAAATATGCATGGTAGACAACGAGGAAATATGCTATTGCTTTCACATACATTCAAAATGCCAAGATGGGGTACCAGCCCCATTCGTGCGGAAAAGTACGGTCTTGAAATAAAATGTAGTTACTTTATATTATGAAAGTAAATTTAATAGAATTATCCTTGGGAATGTAGGTAAAAGATATAATAGCTTTTAGACTAACTAAAAAAATGCTATACAAAAAGGCGTAGAGAAAAAACAAAGCATAGGATAATTAGTAGTAAAATGGGCAATTTAAGCCATAATAAATCATTGATAGCCACTAAAGCTTTAAAGCACGGTGGTTATTTAGCAAAGTCATTAATATATTGAGATTCTTAGTTACTAAAATTATCTACTAATGTAGAATAGTTGTTATTTAATTCTACCTCTACAGCTGTAGTAAATTAGATTGAACATTTAGTAAATCAGCGAAAGTTGTGTGTGTTAATCCATCCATTTCTATAATAGATTTAATCCTGCTAATACTTAACTTGAAAACAACATTTATGGAGCTTCTTCTATTTGACCGCTAAAAGCATAATTTATAGATTTTCTCATAGCCTAATTAGAGTCTACACTATGGGATTTATACCAACCTAAATATCACAAGCTCTCAATTCTTAGTTTTAAATCCCCTTACTTTACCAAAGACAAATTGACAAAAATAGATATGCATTCTTCTATTGAGAGTTGGTTAGTCTAATTCAAACTAAATTAAACTAAAATTTAGGGATGTGGGGAGGTTAAAAATAAAAATGATAAAGAACTTGCTTCGCTACTTAGTAATATTGCTTCCTATCCTCCTATCTGCCTACCCCTCTTATGCAAAAATAGTTGAATATAAATTGTGTGTATCAGAAAAAAAAGTCAACATATCTGGTAAAGAAGCAAATGCTTTAGCATTAAATGATTTAATACCAGGGCCTACTTTGAAAGCAAAAGTAGGTGATACATTGCGTGTAACAGTCACAAACAACCTTGATACTGATACATCTATACATTGGCATGGTGTACTTGTTCCAAATAACATGGATGGTGTTCCATATGTAAATAGTTTACCTATTAAAGTTGGAGAAATTTTCACATATGAATTTCCTATCAAACATAGTGGAACATATTGGTATCATGCCCATTCTGCACTGCAAGAGCAGCAAGGCATCTACGGTTCTCTTATATTTTATCCTAAGCAAGAGGCAAAAGATTATGATGAAGAACATGTACTTGTTTTATCTGATTGGACAAACGAAAATCCCTACCAGGTTTTGGCTAATCTAAAAAAAGACTCAGACTATTACGCCTTTAAAAAAGATTCTGTTCAGTCCTGGATCAAGGTTCTTG
Source organism: Rickettsiales bacterium (assembly GCA_031414475.1). Classification (GTDB taxonomy): domain Bacteria; phylum Pseudomonadota; class Alphaproteobacteria; order Rickettsiales; family Rickettsiaceae; genus Megaera_A. The sequence continues at coordinate 14,244 of JANNVO010000053.1, read as the reverse complement.
AAAATGGCTCTGAAGCAGTAAAAATTAGAATAAAAAATGCATGGAGGCGTATGGGTCCTATGGATATGTCAGATATCGGATATGATGCATTTTTGATTAATGGCAAAAAATCTTCCATTCTCAGCCATGCAAAACCAGGCACGCGGGTTAAGCTTAGAATCATTAATGCTGCAGCCTCATCATACTTCATTTTTGAGTATTCAGGGGGCCCAATGAAAGTTATTGAATCTGATGGTGTGAAAGTCGACCCATTCACCGCTCAGAAAATACGAATAGCTATGGCAGAAACCTATGATGTTATTGTTACTGTCCCAGAAAATAAAACGTATGAATTTAGAGTATCAGCAGAAGATGGTACTGGGTATGCTGTAGCTCATATTGGTCATGGGAACTTACTTCCTGCATCTACATATCCAAAACCAAATTTGGTTCTTATGGATATGATGGGAGGGATGGATCACGGCATTATGGGTGGTCATGACATGAGCAATATGAAAATGCCTATGACAGAAAATAATAAAGCTCATAGTTCTATGGATATGTCTGGTATGCGGGAGATGAATCACTCTGTACACAATAAAGTCCAGAACCAAGAGAAACCTGATTCTAATAAACAAACTTCCACAACAAAGGCTAAAATAAAAATGGAGGACAAGATGCAAGATCATTCTATGCATCAAGGTAAAGGTATGGATATGTCTGTTTCCTCGACAGCTAATATAGATACGAAAGCAGTTAAGGCTAAGAGACCTCAGAACGAAATGAATGATATGGAGGGCATGGATCATTCCGCAATGCAAAGCATACAAGAGTCAGGTTCTGATAACATGAAAATGAAAAGTGAAGCATCGAGTCAAAGCAATAAAAAATTACCTCACATCGATTTTCTAAATAATTATCAATCAATCAAATCTCCAACCATAACTACTTTACCTAAAAATCATCCAACTAGAACCGTAATACTGAGATTAAGTGGATCAATGGAAAGATATGTTTGGACTGTTAACGATACTCCAATGTATGCAGCAGACCAAATTGTTATCAAACGAGGAGAAAATGTAAAATTTGCGCTTGTTAACGAAACAATGATGAACCACCCCATCCATTTACACGGACACTTCTTTAGAGTTTTAAATGGCCAAGGCGAATATAGTCCGCTCAAGCATACAGTGAATGTTTCGCCGTTTGAAACTGTAGAAATTGAATTTGATGCGAATGAGGAAAAAGATTGGATATTTCATTGTCATAATCTTTACCATATGAAATTAGGAATGGGCGGAGTGATTCATTACGAAGGAACACAACATAATCCAGCGCTTATGGACCACGCAGGAGATCACTCATCAGAACATGGCAACATATGGTTTAATGCAACAAAATTAGAAGGATATTCTAATTTTGCTAACGCTACAACAAAACTCATGAGAAATAATGATAACTTTATTGCAGATTTTCGTCATAACTACAAAAAAGATTATGAAGGAGAACTTATTTATCAAAGATATGTATCGCAATTTTTAGGTTTTTATACGGGTGGTAAGTTTGAACGTGAAGATGGCAAAATTTCCAACCGAGGTATTTTAGGGGTAGAGTATACACTTCCTTTCCTGGTTAAAGCTGATTTGCGAATTAATACAAAAGGCAAATTACGTTTTGGATTAGCAAATGAACATCAATTAACAAATAAAGTATCTTTTGATTGGCAATGGAACACAGAAAAAGAATATACACTTGGACTTAGTTACGCCATAACGAAACAGGTTTACATTTCAGGCAATTATGACTTAAGAGAGCGTTTTGGACTGGGCTTAGCCTTAAGATTTTAACTCAAGGAGTACTTATGTTTCCAGAAATAATACCAAATTGGCATCCTATTTTTGTTCATTTTACGATTGCTTTATTTTCTATAGCGACGATGTTAATTGTGAGCAGTCTATTTATCACAAATGACTTTAAATCAAAAGTCTTAGAAGCCGGCTATATTAATTTATGGTTAGGATGTCTATTTACTTTTATAACTGTTGCAGCAGGATTTTATGCTTACAACACAGTAGCTCACGATGAGCCGTCGCACGCTGCTATGACTGACCATAGAAATTGGGCGCTTGTTACAGCATCCATTTTTTTAGTTTTAACGCTTTGGTCCATTAAATTATATCGTACTGACAAAAAACAAAATCTATTGTTTATAAGTTGTTTGGTTCTAACAACTTTATTGCTATCTATCACTGGATGGAAAGGCGCTGAAGCGGTTTATCGATATGGTGTAGGAGTGGTGTCTTTACCAAATACTGACTCTCATCAGCATGAAGGCGGCGAAAGTGAACCACATGAAGATATGCAAATACAGGAAGGGCACAATATTAATATAAAAGACAATGAGCATGTAATGCATAATAACAATCCAAAAAAATCTAACGAAACTACACTAGATTCGATGAAGGGTCATGGCTCTTCTAACCATAAGCATTAAATTAGATAGTAGGATTAATCAATACACTTAATATTAAAGTTAAGTGATTGTATACTATATAAGTATTAATATTATACTAAACCTTTAAATCATTGAATGATTGCCTTACCACTTTTATAAAATGTAAATATCAAAAATCAAAGGCAGGTTGTTTATGTTAAATATTCTAGTTCTTTGCATACGCAATAGCTGTCGTAGCGTAATGGCTGAAGGAATTTTCAATCATTACGGCAAAGACAAAATCCTCGCTTTTAGCGCTGGTATTTTCCCGGTGGGCAAAGTACATCCAATGAGTCTGGCTATATTAAAACGCCACGGTATGAACGATCAAGGCTATCGCAGTAAATCGTTGAATGAATTCACATCTAATAATAATTTTAACCAGCCAATTGACATTTTGATTACCGTCTGTGACAACGCCGTTGGCGAAGTCTGTCCGATATTTCCTAGCAAAACTATTAAAACGCATTGGGGAGTGCCAGATCCCGCACACTTCCAGGGTACACCCGCAGAGATTGAGGCAGAATTCGATCGTGTTTTTTCCATACTGGATCGTCGGATTAAAGCTTTTTTCAGCCTGCAGCTGGAGCAGATGAGCAAAGATGATCTGCAGAAAAAACTGAACGAAATAGGTTCTATACTATAATATTTTGAGACATACCTTTGCAACATTAGCCTTACAAAAAAACATCTCATTAACTTCTGTACAGAAAATACTTGGTCACGATAGGTTAGCTACTACCTCTATATATTTAAACTTTACAGATGAGCATGTTGTAGATGAATTCCTGCGAAAATGGTAACCTACATGATGATACCTAAAATTAAGTATACTTAATAGGCAATTTAATTAGTATTTACTGGAAAATCTAGAAATTTAAATAAAGAATATTTTTATGTCTGAAATAAAAAGTAATAAAGAACATAACCAAGATAGCTGGATTAAAATTGAAGAAGGATTTGTTGAGGTAAGTGTATTTGAAACTGGCGTACCTCCACGCTTCCGTCTTTATTTCTTTGATTTAAATGGCAATCCGGCTCCAATACGTGCCAGCAAAGATATAAGGATAGAAACTATTAGGTATGATGGAAAGAAACAAATTTTTGCTTTTACTGCTTGTGACTATTACATGGAAGCCACAAGTGAACTACCAGAACCCCACGAATTTGAAATGATTTTAACAATTTCTCAATCAGATCTTATTCAGACTTATAGTACCAAATTTACGGAAGACCATCTTCATAGCCATTCGCATGAGCTTCATTCGGGCATATTGAGTTGGATAAATAAAAAGTTAGGTCATTCGCATCATATAGCAGATAAAGTAGATACCGCAATGGAATCGAATGAGAGGGGCATTCATACGCTTAAAATTACTCTAGTAATACTAACTATTACCGCTTTATTTCAGTTAGGGATTGTAATTCTATCAGGCTCAGTAGCATTGCTTGCTGATACTATCCACAATTTTGCTGATGCTACTACTAGCCTTCCATTATGGGTTGCTTTTTCACTAGCACGCCAAGGAACTAATCGTCGTTTTACTTATGGATACGGTAAGGTTGAGGATGTAGCAGGTGTATTAATCGTATTAATTATCTTCTTCTCTGCTTGTATTGCTGCTTATGAGTCTATACTGAAGATTATTAATCCTATCCCTATGGAAAATCTTTTGTTGGTTAGTATTGCGTCAATTATTGGTTTTATTGGAAATGAGTGGGTGGCTATGTATCGCATACGTGTAGGCAAAGAGATTGGTTCTGCCGCTCTCGTTGCCGATGGTTATCACGCTAGAGTAGATGGTTTTACTAGCCTTGCTGTACTACTTGGTGTAATTGGAGTGAAATTTGGTTTTCCTATTGTAGACCCATTGGTGGGAATTGGTATTACTTTAGCTATTTTATTTATTATGAAGAAGGCTGCAGTTTCTGTTTGGATACGCTTAATTGATGGTATAGAACCAGACATATTAGCGCAAATTGAACATGCACCAACTCATATTTTAGGTGTATCTGGAGTACATAATGTACGGGCCCGTTGGATAGGACATCGTGTTCATACTGATGTAGAAATTTTTGTTAATCCTAATTTAACAGTACAAGAAGCAGATAATATAGCAAAGCGGGTAGAACAATCTTTACGTGATCATATCCAATTACTTGGAAATGCTGTAGTTAAAGTAAGACCATTAGAAAAGGAAAATAATTAGACGTACCTTATTACAAATGAGACTGGTACCCAAGACGCTAACTATAAATTAAAACAATAAATATATGGCGAGCAACTCAAACAAGCCATGGCTTTTGTTAATAAGTGCACTAGGAGTAGTATATGGTGATATTGGAACAAGCCCTATATATGCACTTAAAAGTTCATTTATAGTTAGTGAGTTAGCAGTTACAAACACAAATGTTTTAGGACTAATTAGCCTATTTATTTGGATACTGTTCATAGTAGTAACTATTAAATATAGTTATATTATTATGAACATAGATAAGAAAGAAGAAAAAGGAGGAGTATTAGCATTATCTATACTATGTGCTAATTTAAAACAAACACGTTTTAGAAAGATTTCTATTGTACTTGGAATAATCGGCACGGCCTTACTATTTGGCGATGGGACCCTTACCCCAGCTATCTCAGTAGTAAGCGCCCTGGAAGGTTTAAATATTATCTCTTCTGGATTGCAAAATTATATAATAATAACATCAATTGGTATTCTAACACTACTCTTTGCTGTACAAAGGCTAGGAAGTAATTTAATCGGTATTTTTTTTGGGCCAATAATGCTAGCTTGGTTTTTTACTTTAGCTGCTCTTGGGATTTATAATATTATTAGCGAGCCAAGTATCTTAAAGGCTTTTAATCCATATTTTGCTTTATATTTTATGACCAATAATGGCATTATGGCATTTAAAGCACTAAGTGGGGTATTTTTAGTAGTTACTGGCGCAGAGGCATTATATGCTAATTGCGGCTATTTTGGTAATAAGCCTATCAAATTAGTGTGGAATTTCTTAGTGTTTCCTTCGTTGATTTTAAATTACTTGGGTCAAGGAAGTTTACTATTGCGCTTCCCTGAATTAATCTCTAATCCTTTTTATTATCTTGTACCTAAGGCTGGTCTATATCCATTAATTATACTTGCAACCTGTGCTACTATCATTGCCTCACAAGCAATGGTTTCTGGCGTTTTTTCTATTGTTTCGCAAGCAATAAAATTAGATTATTTACCCAAATTTGAAGTACTCAATACTTCTTTATATAAACCAGAACAAGTATATGTCCCAATAGTTAATACGGTACTTTATATACTAACTATTGTAGCTATATTGATCTTTCAAACTTCAGTTAAATTATCCTTTGCCTATGGTCTAAGTGTATCAGGGGTAATGTTAATTACAACTATTCTTATTTTGATCTTGATAATAAACAAAACACATATAAATTTATTTAGATTAACAGTGATTTTAATTATATTATTTTTGGATTGTATCTTTGTTATAGCAAATATTATAAAAATTACTGAAGGTGCTTGGTATGCATTACTTGTTACAGCTATAGTGTCATCTTTTATGTGGATATGGTTTCAAAAAAACAAAGTCATAAAAAGAATCTAAAGATTTAAGCTATTATATAAATACATTATTTTTCTATCATTAGTAGCGTCTTAATTTCGACAACCCTTTGTCTTACCTTTTTGCATGAGTAGGTCTGGTACCTTAAATATGCAAAATAAAGTGGCTCAAATTAGGCAATTTAATTTGGCTCGTTACTACAGCAGCGTCATCATTTTTTTTTATTTCTTAATAAGTAAAGAAAACGACCGTTTCTTTTACTGTGTATTTAAATTTTTATGTTTACGACGCTCCGCCGATTTTAAAGTAAAGAAAGTCTGGTAATTAATCAGAGTTAATTATATAATGCACAACACAGACTTCATTAACTTTTTATAAATTATGAAAATTGGCTACGCAAGGGTGTCGACGTTTGAACAAAATTTAGATTTGCAAATAGATGCTCTTTTAAAAGCTGGATGTGAAGATATTATCACTGATGAAATTAGTGGTTCTATTGCGGAACGCCCTGGATTAACTAAGTTACGCCAAATATTACGTAAAGGCGATACAGTGATTGTTTGGCGTCTCGATAGGTTAGGCAGATCACATAAACATTTAATTGAATGGATAAATGAAATTAAAATTATTGGCGTAGGTTTCCAAAGCTTACAAGAATCAATAGATACTAGCACTTCAACAGGGCAACTTATCTTTCATATTTTTGCATCATTAGCAGAATTTGAGAGGAACCTCATTAAAGAAAGAACTAAAGCTGGTTTAGAAGCAGCTCGTTCTCGTGGAAGACAAGGTGGACGCCCTGAAAAACTAAATAGAGATAAAAAGCAATTAACGATTGATTTGTATAAAGCTAAAAAACATTCTATTAAACAAATTTGTCAGTCCGTCGGAATATCAAAACCAACACTTTATAGTTATGTTCGAAAAGCTGAATTACCTTGAAAAAGATAAGCACCATCTTTCAGAAGATGAAATAATACGCGATTGGAAATTGGATTGCCTAAGTAAAGAGCTAGTCTTGAAGATAAATAAAAATCATCGTTTATGGTTTTCAGTACAACTATGCTCAATGAAGCTGTACGGAAGATTTTTAGAAAATCCAAACGAATTATCAAACCAAGTGATAAGCTATATTTGTAAACAACTTACTTTGTTTCCAAGCATAACAGTCAGAAAACCGATACGAAAAGCAACTTATATCGGTCATAGGAAATTAATATTCGAACATTTAGGTTTTGTTTCTTTTAGCGATCAATATCATGAAATGCTAAAAGAATGGAGCATAGACAAAATGGATAAAGGAATTTTGCTTGTCGAGCATCTTCACCCGCAAGCAGAGCGATTTTTAATTAGTAATCACATAGCATTGCCTAGCTTTAAACAATTGAGACGTATTATTAAATCTTTAAGTGTTCAATATCAAAAAACAATATTTTATAATATTTATTCGCGGTTATCAATTAACCTAATTCATTCTATTGATAAAATTCTAACGGTAACAAATGAAGAGGCTAATTCATTATTCAATCAGCTTAAAGAATATCCCAGTTCAGCAACTATTACGTCCTTAAAACTATATATCATAAAATATCAAAAGCTTTGTGAAATCAATTTACAAGATACAGGTATAGAAATATTAAATTCTAATTTTACAATGCATCTTTACCAACTTGGAAAATATTATTCAGCAGACAAAGTTAAGAGAATAAAACCTGAGAAACGCTATTGTTTGATGATTGCTTTTTTATGTGAAACAAAAAAAATACTCGTAGATTATATTATTCAAATGCATGATCAATATATTTCAAGTATTTGCCGTGAATGTAAACATATACATGAAGAACAAATTAGGCAATACCGTTATAAATATGATAAAGCTATAAATCAGTTAATTTCAGTAGTTGATAAAGTTCTGTGCTATGAAACCGAAGATTCTATTCTACTTCAAGATATATATAAAAGCACTATACCAAAAGAGTTATTAAAACAAGCTAGAGCTGATATGAATACCTACCAAATTATGACGAAGTTTGGTTATACTCATCTACTACAAAATAGATACAATAGTATGCGAAGGTATTTTATAGATTTTATTAAATTACCATTTCATGCAGAAACTGCTGATTATCCTTTGATAAAAGCTATTAACCTAATTCGTGATATTGATAATAAAGAACTAAAATCTCTTCCTTCAGATGCACCTTATGAATTTATAGATTATAAAATTAAAACTGGAATTTTTAATATTGATAAATCTCTAAAACGTAATGCTTGGGAAATAGGTGTAGCTATTGCCATACGTGATGCTACAAGGTCAGGGGATATTTACTTGCCACAAAGTAAGAAATATGTTTCTTTTTGGGATCTTGTCTATAAAAATGATGTTTGGGAAAATACCAACTGTAAAGCATATGATGAATTAAATTTATATCAAGATCCCTTAAAAGCAATTGAAAGAATTAAGAGTTTCTACCATGAAACAGCTAGCCTTGCTTTAAGTAATTTCGGTAAAGATGGTTTTGCTGCTATTAAAAATGGCAAATTGAAACTGACTAAGCAAGATAAATTGATTATTCCTGAAGAAGTCAAGGATTACCAAAAAATAATTGCTTCCTATATGCCAAAAATTAAAATAGAGCAATTGTTACTTGAAGTTGATCGAATGACGGGATTTAGTCGTCACTTTACACCTATTCACGGACAAAATAGTAAACCAAAAAAGTTTTATAAAACTCTTATGGCAAGTATTTTATCTCAAGCAACCAATATAGGTATTGCTACTATGCAGGATTGTACTACGGATATTACAACTGAAATGCTGCATCATGTTATAGATACTTATATTAGAGAAGAAACTATTAGAAAAGCTAATGCAGAGTTAGTAAACCAGCATAGTGGTTTACCATTAAGTTGTGTGCACGGACAGGGTAAAATTTCTTCTTCGGATGCTCAACGCTTTGGTATAACTGCCAGTAGTTTAATAGCTTCTTATTATCCAAGATATTTTGGTTATTATGAAAAAGCAATTGGGATATATACTCATGTTTCTGATCAATATTCAGTATATAATACCAAGGTAATTTCATGCTCTCCTAGAGAAGCTTTATACGTTATAGATGGGTTACTTGAGAACAATACCACTTTAGAAATTAAAGAACATACTACTGATACTGCCGGATATACTGAACATATTTTTGCTTTATGTTATCTGCTTGGATACCAATTTATGCCCAGGATAAGAGATCTTAAAGATCAACAGCTATATAGGATCAATAAAGATGTTAGTTATCAAGAACTCAATAGTGTTTTAAATAAGTATATTGACCTTGAGATGATTGTAGAACAATGGGATAATATGGTAAGAATAATTGCTTCGCTAAAAAACAAACTAGCGCCAGCTCATGAAATTATAAGGCGTATAGGAAAAGGAACCCCGTCTGATAATCTATCAAAGGCCTTTACTCAATTAGGAAGAATCATAAAAACAGAATATATTTTACGTTATCTTACTACCCCTAAGCTCAGGCAAAAAGTTCAAAGACAGTTAAATAAAGGCGAACATAGGCATGCATTGTCTAGATGGATATTTTTTGCAAATCAAGGTAAGTTCCAAATTGGTGACTACGAAGAAATTATGAATAAATCTAGTTGTTTAAGCTTGGTATCAAATGCAGTACTTTACTGGAATACTATAAAAATGAATGAAATTATTGAACAACTTGAGCTTGTTAATAAGAAAATTGATAAACAGTGGCTATCACATATTTCATTACTTTCATACAAGCATGTTATACCAATGGGAACTTATTTTATTGAAAAGGAGGAAGAACAAATTACAGGCTAATTCGAAAAGATACGGTTTTAGTCTATAATTTTATACAAGACCGTACCTTTTTACACGAATGGGGCTGGTACCCCTAGGAGTATTTTGCATTTTTATATAATTATTTGATTTATCGCCATAATTATAAGTCTAGGGTAACGACATAAGTAAAGTCAAGGTTTTACTATACCGTTAATTAACTATCGCCATATTATTTAATTTATAGTTAAATGTGAGCTAGCTCTCGATGAGCATAGCTCTCGCTTCTGTTGCTGTTGGAAATCCAAGGAACTTTGTTGCAGTTACTTATATTTGCGTTTTAAGATCGCGGTAGAAATTTTCATGGGTGAAAATTTGCATAAATACGACTTGAAGAATGGTCTATAACCACTTTTTCTTTTTACATATTTTATAAGGTAACCAACCTGCAATCAGCATTACTAATAATGTAAGCGGGTAACCTACCGATTGTTTTAATTCTGGCATGATTTCAAAATTCATCCCATAAATACTAGCTATTAAAGTTGGAGGTAAAAATATTAGAGATACTATGGAAACCAGTTTAACTATATTATTTTGTTCTAGCTGTATTATTCCAAGTAAGGCATCTAATAAAAAAGTTGTTGACCCAGATAGAAATTTTGTATGTTCAGCAATTGAATTTAAATCTGCAAGCATAGTATCTAACCTTAAAATCTGAGATGTGTTTTTCGCAAATTTATTTGATTGTTGAGAGTAATTAATGGCCCTACTAATAGATAAAATACTTTCTTCGGTTTTGGAAAGAAAGTTTTCCTGTTGACCAATTTTTTTTAATATTTCAGCATGATTAGGTTTTTCATCAGAAGATGAGTCTGTTAAGAAAATATCTCTATTTAATTCGTCAATATTCTGCCTTACATCTTGTAGAATATCAGCTAATATTTCAATGGTAATGGTTAATAATTCCAAAAATATTTCTTTGGCTTCAATATATTTATTTTGGTCTTTCACGAGTTTTGGACCAAAATAATTAAAAGGTTTTAATTCTTCATTATATCTTACTGTAATTAATATATTATTAAATAAAATAAATGTAACAGAGTGATTAATAATGGATGTGAGATTATGATTAATTAATGACATAATGAGGTAAGTAGCATCATTTTCTACATATAGCCTGCGAGATACCTCAATTTGCTCCATTTCTTCTTTACTAGGAATATCAATTCCTAAAAAGTTTTCAATTAATTTTTCTTCCTCTCTAGACATATTGACTAAATCAATCCATAAAGTAGAAGAATCCAGAATAACTTCTGTACTTCTTTCAATTTTATTATTTTGATTTAAATAGGTGATTACCATAAATCTTTTAGTTCTAAAAAATACATAAGTTTAACACTACCTGACATATTCTGTTTGATTTCTCAAGAGCTAATATGCATACCAAGCACCTTCAGTAATTTTTATAATAATATCAAGCCACTACAACTATATCACATATTAGAGTTTTTAATTAATTGTTTTCCATTCTTTATCAATAGTATTCGTGAGCAATGCAGGTGCAGGTATATTTTCTTTGTTTATAATAAACTCAATAAGTACTGGGTCTGTATATGCGTACCTAATTTGAATAGTACTAGGTGGTATTTTATATTTGTCTAAATATTGTTGCATTTTAGGTGCAAGTGACCTATACAATCCATATTGGACAATAGTTTTCTTTTTTGCTAATTGTTCGTCTTTTAGTTTTACGGGTGCTGTATATTCAACTTTAAAAGATGTTAATGTTTGTTTATCGTGTTCTAGCAGATCATTTAAGGTTCGTCCCGTTTGTTTGATTAATTCTCCAAGTACAGTATTTTCTGTTTCTAGGTTTTTAATACTATCTTTAATGATTTCAAATTTTGCGGTAGTTTCTTTCCATTTATTACTGTCTTGCTGCTTTGCTATAGCAAGATTAATATTACAGAATAAAGCAATAGATACTATAGAAAAAGCAAGGTAAAAAGTTTTCAATTTTAACATAATATTATTTATTTTAATTGGTATCTAATTAGAGAGTACTCCAAATACTTACAAACAACAAGTAATGGTAATTGCTGGTGGGTTTTACCATTACTTGACATTTTGTGTTTGGGTTCTTCAAATTCTAAATTGTCCTTTATTTTATAATTAATTTGAGCTTTTCTACAAAACAACAATTTTTAAACATGTCACTAGAAGAATGCAAGGACGTTTAAGATAAAACTATTAGAATATTAACTTTTATTTAGCAGCAGTATCGGCCTGTTCTGATAAATATATTTAATTTGATTGTTACTCCCTTTCATATTTAAAATTTTATTTTCTACTCCCCACTTTAAATCTCTACTAGCTGTTGCAGTAGAGATATCTTTATGTAGTAAAATATAATCTTTCCTTGAAAATAGCGTATCTTTTAATAATTTATACGAATACTCTAACCGTGATTTATGATCACTATTTGGTAAGACGACATTCTTTGAATATTCTTTTAAAGTTTTCAATATTATATTTAACATAAAATCAATAAACAACGTTGATTCACCTTGTTTGTCACAAGTTGATAGTGTTTTATAATACTCTTGTTGATTTTGTTTAATTAAGCTTTCTATTGGTAAATATTCAAATATGGTATGCTCTTTTATCAATAATAGTTGCTGCCACAATCTCCCGACTCTTCCATTACCATCTGAAAAAGGATGGATAAATTCTAGCTCATAATGGAATATACACGCTTTAATAAGCCATGGTAAGTCGGCCTCTTGTTTTAAAAAATCAAATAATTGATTCATTAAGCCAGACACCATATTTGCCTGTGGAGCAACATGAGAAACTCCATCTTTTGATATAATACCTACTCCGCCTGATCGCCATACCCCATTTTCTACTATCAATGATTTCATCAATAGTTTATGCGCTTCCAAAATAGAATTTTGGGCCAATGGATCGAATTGATTTAAATTTTTATATACTACTAATGCATTTTGTACTTCTATTATATCATTCTTGGGAGCTATCACTCTTTTACCTTCAAGAATTTGTATGATAAGCTCTTCACTAAGGCTGTTACCTTCAATGGCAAGAGAAGCATGAATAGTTTTAATTTGATTATCTTTTCGCAATTGTACCGAAGGAGTCAGAATTTTTATTCCTTCCAAAAAACCTAGTTCTTTACTAATACTCTGACAGAGTTTAAGAATATTATTTGTAATAGTAAATGGTGGCTTATATGTCATGTAGTGATACTATCATATGATAGCATCACTTGTCCAATAAATATTGTCATTAATCTATCGCTATTGCAAGGACCGGTGTTAAGAACTAGCTATTCGCTATTAAAGAGCTAATTTAATATCTAATATTTTGCAGCTTGCAATCAAGTTTTTACCTAGAGTGGCAACTGAAGCCTCCATGCGAATAGCTGCATCAATATAAGTGTAATTAAGCTTAGCTGAAATTTACCAAAACCTACGTTCAGATGGCCTGGGGCTATTGCATTCCTGCGGTACCTTACGTTCCTTTATGTAGATAGCCCCCTATGCTCTTCAAGTTTAATGAGTATAGACTATGTTTGCCAATTAAAAGGCTTCTTCACTTTGCCCCAACAAAATAGCTGGCTCATGATCTGCTCCATCATGGAATTGCTCTAAGCTTGCTAGCGCCGGGTGAACAAGCATTGTTGCCTTCTGCCAAATTGATTTTATAATATTACTCTCTTTATCGAGCTTGGCAAATAGCTCAGCCTTCGCATGATCGATTCCCGCCACAAGCTCAGCACTAGGAGCTTCTGTAACTAATTCTGGATTAGCTTTGTATAAATTGCTCAGCAAATATTTCGCAACAACTGGATTATTCGAATATTGATCAAGAGCATCTTTATAGGCTTTGTAAAAGGATTTTTTATTTTTAATGTCATCAAAAGTTTTAACAATCCCTTTAGATTCACCAGTTTCTTCCAAACATTCAAGCACGCTGTTAAAGTTAAGCTTTATTGCTTTATCAATCATTTGATTAGATAGGACCTGTTTTAATTTGGTAATTTCAGCTTTATAGTCTTTAATATTTTCTACATAATCTATAGCTTGGAAAAGCTTAGCATATTGTTCCCAGTTCTTTTGAAGTTCTGCTTTTGCTGACGCATTTGAGCCTTCTTTTTTAACCAAATTCTTATAATCTCTAAAAGCTTCTGAGATGAATTTTTGCTCTAAGTCAGCACTTCTATAGTTTTTATTAGCTAACAATTCCATTTGCTGGGTTCTGAGCTCCGTCAATTCAGGAAATATAGACGGTCCATTAAGAATAAACTCCGCAATTGCATTTGCCATTCCATCAAATATAGTTTATTGATAAGGGAAACAGTGACCTT
>JANNVO010000052.1:0-2284 GCA_031414475.1 Rickettsiales bacterium | reverse complement strand
TCTGCCGGAGTTCTCGCAGATTTATACGTTTTTCTTCACGGCGGATGATGCGGCGCGGGTCTGGGTGAATGGAAAACTTCTGGTCAACGCCTGGCCGCGTTCCGGTGGTGCGAGTGAATTCTCCGGCACCATCGAACTGGTGGCGGGAGTGCGATACCCGATCGTGGTCGAATTCTATGAACTGACCGGCGATGCGCGGGCGGAACTGCGGTGGCAGAGTGCGAATCAAGCCAAAGAGATCATCCCGATGACGCGCCTGTTCGCGGCGGTGGCTCCCCGGATTGTCAGCCCGCTCGATGTGCTGCTCATTCAAAACAGCCCGGCTTACACCTACCAGATTGTCGCCAGTGGCGAACCGACGAGCTTCGGGGCGTCCAACCTGCCACCCGGCTGGACGATCAACACGACGACCGGTCTCATTTCCGGCACGCCTGATACGGTCGGGACTTGGCTCATTCTCCTCACGGCGACGAATGCCCAAGGCTCCGGCAGCGAAATTCTTACTTTGAACGTGATCGGCACGGGCAATCAGATCACCCGTGACGTTTGGACCAATGTTCCTGGAACCGAGGTCTCCTCGATTTTGCTGAACACGCCGCCGAATGAAACCGGCTTTGTCCCTGATTTGGAGGCTCCGGAAAATGCCGGCGACCATTTCGGTGCGCGTATTCGCGGCTCGCTCACGGCTCCCGCGACAGGCAGCTACCGCTTCTGGATCACTGCGGATCACGCCGCCGAGTTGTGGATTTCCAACGACAGCGAAGAGGTGAACTCCTTCCGTCGCGCGACGGTGACCGCGCCGACGGCATTCCGCGGCTGGACGGAGGCCGGTGCGGGCAAATCCGATTTCCTGTGGCTCGAAGCGGGCAAGCAATACTACATCGAAGTGCGGCACAAGGAGAGCACGGGCTCCGACCATGTCAGCGTCGGCTGGCTCAAGCCCGGCGACGGGGGCGTGGACCCGACCGACGACATCGCTCCCACGGAAGTCGTCCCAAGGTTCGTCCTCTCGCCTTACGTGGCGGGAACCGGCGGTGGCCAGGGCACCCTCTTCCACACCACGCTCACGCCACAAAACGGCATTGTCACGAGCGCCTCCGGCAACATTCTCCTCCGGCTGAGCGAAGACGAGACCCAGGCGGTCATCACGGTGAACTACTCGAACCTGACCACTCCTTACTTCGGCATGCATTTGCATGATCCGAACATTCCCGGAACTGGCCTCTCCAACGTCGTCTGCGATTTCGACGAACCCGGCGACGTCTCCCGCCAGCAGGACGGGACCTGGCTTTGGGTCATCAAACCTCGCGGAGCATACTCTGCGGCGCAAATCGCGGCGCACATCAAAAACCCGACGGCCATGGGCTCCGTGTATTTCAATGTCCACTCCACAGCGAATACCGCCGGTGAAATCCGTGGCTCCATGAAACAATTGCAAGGCTCGCAGACATTCGCCGCGCCCGCCGCACCGCCCGCCGCGCCCGCCGATAACTCGAACGCCAACGCCGCCGCACGCTTCCTAACGCAAAGCACATTTGGCGCTGGCGGCGCCGACTTGGACGCCGACGGCACGCCCGACTCCATCGAAGAAGTGCAGGCTGCGGCGAGCTACGAAGCGTGGATCGACGCCCAGATCGCCCTTCCGCCGACCTTGCATTATCCCTACGTCTTTACCAATCGCAACCTGACCTCGCCAGGCAACGCGACTTACGACGGCAATCTAACGTTCCGCTCCTGGTGGAGAAATTCGATCACCGCGCCCGACCAGCTTCGCCAGCGCCTCGCCTTCGCCCTCAGCGAAATTCTCATCATTTCCGAAGCCGGCCCACTCGATGACAAGGCGGATACCATCTCCGACTTCTACGACACATTGCTCCACTACAGTCTTGGCGACCCGGCCTACACCCCGCCGACGGGAGCGCCCCCAGCAGACGGTAACTTCCACAACCTCCTCAAGGCTGTGACCCTTCATCCTGCCATGGGCCGCTACCTCGACATGCTGCAGAACGATAAGCCGAACCCCTCGACAGGCCGTATCCCGAACGAAAACTACGCTCGCGAAGTTCTGCAGCTGTTTTCGATCGGTCTCTATCGGCAGTGGCCGGACGGATCGCTGATGCTCAGTTCCAGAGGCGAGCCGATCCCGACTTACGGGCAGAACGAAGTGGTTGGCTTTGCTCACGTGTTTAGCGGATGGGGTTACTATTACTCCGGCGGGATCAATTCGACCTCGGACAGCATCTCGACTGCTAGCGCGAATTGGCTCGATCCAATGCGCGAAATC
>JANNVO010000051.1:0-33695 GCA_031414475.1 Rickettsiales bacterium | reverse complement strand
AAATGCCAACCCATTTTGGGTATGAGTAAAGATAAAATAGAAATTTATGCTAATTCAACTTAAACGACTATAGTATGAAACTATCTGAAGATGACATAGACTTAGTCCAAAAACATAAAGCTAAGTTTGCTTCTTTTAAGTATCTTGGAGATGATGGTTTTCTAAAACAGATTGATGTTTCCGCCAGCGCCTTAAAAAAAAGTATTTTTTTTGCGGCAAGTGATCTTAATCTACATCCAATTAAGTCTAAAGCTTTCATTGACCCGTTTAGAAGCGAGTTGACAACCAGTTTTTACTGCGAAAATCATTGTAGTACAATGAATCCACGTACAGTAGCTGAAAAAATTCACGATTCTGCTAATTACCCTTTATTTAATGAGTATTTTGCTCAAATTAGCTTTTGGGTTGTAGATGAAACTTCTGGGGATAATGATCTGTCTTGTATAGCAGATCCAATCGATCAGCACGCAAATTTAAGAGCAGACATAATTTCTACTTTAGAAAGCATCGGAATTGAGTCAACTTATCACCATCACGGCAAAAGAAATAATGAATCTGTGATTGGTATTAGGAGTAAAACCGTGATTGATCTTGCAGATAATATTATTATCGCCAAATTTGTGATAGCAAATGTCTCGGCTAGCTACGGTATTTGTATTAGCTTTAGTTTCAATGAAAATATTAATTTAAATCTGTTTTTAAAAAGCCAAAAAACTGAAATTGATAAGGTTTTTACTGCTTTAACTGATCGATCAAAACAAGTCTCAACTTTTTCAACTCAAACCGATGAGTATTTTTTTGAATTAAAGGAAATACACAATTATAGAGTTGATAACGAAGTGGTGCTACATATTGAATTAGTAACCCTTGAGCAGTTTATACCTTACTTATGTTTAGTTGATCTACTTTCGTATGAAATTAAATCTAATATGGTGGAAAAAGAGTTGTCGCTATTCTTCAACAAGGTAAATAAAAACCTAGACTAGATAGTGCCAAAAGTTAATATTTTATTAAATTTTGTTTATCTTCTTGCAATTATAAGCAAATTTAGTATATACTTCTAGTATCAAGGTAGTAATTTTTAACATCTGGATGGTAACATACAAGTTATGCAGCAAACATTTAATCAAGTAGAAAAAAAGGATAACCCATTAAAAATAGCGCTAGAGAAATGTAGAGCAGCTTTTAAAATAACCTTTGTCTTTGCGTTTATTATTAATTTGCTCATGTTGGTGACGCCATTATATTCTCTGCAGGTACTCGACAGGGTTATAGGAAGTGGTAATATAGAAACTTTACTGATGTTATCTATTATCATTGCCTTCATATATTTCATTCATACACTTTTACAAATAGCTAGATCTTTCACCTTAATTAAGGTTGGTGAGTGGCTTGATAATACTTTATCGCCTGTTTTGTTTGGTCATTCAATTTCTGCATCTGCAACAAGAGTTGACCCAGCTTCAAGCCAAATGCTTAGAGACTTTCAAACACTAAAAACATTCTTAACCAGCACTGGAATTAATACACTTTTTGATGCACCTTGGAGCATTGTGTACATAGTCATTATATTTATGATACACCCATATATTGGTTATATTACTATTGCGGGAGCGGTTATTATTGTTGGTTTTGCTTTTTTTAATGCAGTTGCTACAAACAAAACTCTAAATGAAGCAACTGAGTATTCTATCAAAGCCATGGGTCAAGCCGAGATCGCCAATAGAAATGCCGAAGCAGTTGAAGCCATGGGCATGATTAAGAATGTCAAAAGAAACTGGGCAAAATTTAATGAAGCTTCTCTGGCAAAGCAATCAATAGCAAGCTATAGAAATGGTGTTATCTCTAATTTCTCTCGGTTCATTCGCAACGTTATGCAAATGGCTGTTACAGGTATGGGAGCTTATGTAGTCGTAAAATCTAATGGTCAAGACATGACAACAGGTGGCATGATTGCAAGCTCTATTATTGTTGGTAAAGCTCTTGCGCCATTTGATAATGCTATTGGCATGTGGAAAAGTATAAGTAGCACAATGAAATCTTACAAAAACATCAACGAATCATTTGCTAAACATACCGAGAGAGACCAAGCGATGCCAATACCTCACGTAGATGGACATTTGGCAGTTGAAAATGTATATTATTCATCTCCTCCTTCTGGTATGCCAGTACCTTCTATGCCAAAATATATCCTTAAGGGAATTTCATTTGCTATCCAACCAGGAGAAATTCTAGCAATAGTTGGACCTAGTGCCGCAGGAAAATCAACTCTTGCTAAACTAATCGTCGGAGTTTGGGCTGCTTCATCTGGATCAGTGAGGCTAGATGGCGGAGATGTGTATACTTGGAATAGAGAAAATTTTGGTGAGCATGTAGGATATTTGCCTCAAGGTATAGAGCTATTTAGCGGCAGCATTAAAGATAATATAGCCAGAATGTCTGACCAACTAAATCCAGAAAAAGTGATTGAAGCTGCAAAAATGTGCGGCGCACATGAAATGATACTTAGATTCCAAGATGGGTATGATTCTGATATTGGTTCTGGTGGATCTAATTTATCTGGTGGCCAAAAACAAAGAATCGGCCTAGCGAGAGCTTTTTATGGTAACCCAAAACTAGTTGTTCTTGATGAGCCTAATGCTAACCTAGATGAAGCAGGTGAATTAGCTTTAGCCGGCGCGCTTGCTGAAGCTAGAAAAAAGAAAATAACAGTAATAGTTATTTCTCACCGCCCTTCTGTCCTTTCAGAAGTTGATAAAATTATGGTAATTCAAGATGGAGCAGTGGCAAGCTTTGGATCGAAAGAAGAGATACACGGGCGCATACAAATGCTCAAGAATGGTATGATACATATTAACGATAAAGAATAGTTACTGTAAAAAATATGTCAGATAATAATAACAAGATAACACCTGAGAAAATGCAACAACTTCAACAATTACAGCAATTGTTGATGCAGCAGAAAGCAGCCGGAGAATCTAATAAAATGCCTACCGGCGGCCTTCCATTGATGCCGAAACCACCAAGTATGTGGACGCCAAAAGGCTTCTTTATTGCTATAATACAGGGCATGCAAAACAGTGTGAAATTTGTTGATCAATTTATTAATCTTATCGTTAAAGAAGATGGTGGAAATGCAAATGACGTGGTTAAGAGTGCAAAATCACCTATATTATTCGGATTATTTGTTACAGTTTTTTTCGTTATATTAGGAGCTATTTGGGCAGCGACAGCGCCTCTAGATAGCGCAGCTGTTGCTATGGGTACTGTGGTTAGTAGCACTCAGAAAAAAATAATCAATCATCAAGAAGGTGGTGTACTTAAGGCGGTTTTTGTTAAACTAGGTGACATTGTAAAAAAAGGCGACAAGCTTATAGAATTGGATGATACCAAGACAAAAGCTGAGTACGAAAACGTACTTAATCAATATAGAACACTTTTAGCAACTGAAAGCAGATTACTAGCAGAAATTAATAGTGATACTGAGATTATTTATCCAGAATTCTTACTTAAAGATAAGTCAGAAGCAGATGTTGCAAAAATCATCGAAACTCAAAATAGCCTCTTTAGTTCAAGGAGTAAAATGATCTCCGCAGAAAGAGACTCTCTCAAACAAAGAAGCAAACAATCCAAAAAACAAATCGAAGGATATGAGGCAAAGAAAGTCGCTCTTGAAAAAACGCTAGAAGTAACTTTAGATAGGTTAGATGCAACTAAAAAGCTTAATGCAAAAGGATTTGCACAGAAAGCCGCTCTACTAGAACTCGAAGCCAAAGAAGCAAGCATACAAAGCGAATTAGCAATAACAGACACAGAAATAGCTAAGTCAGAACAAGAAATAACTAAAACTGACATAGAATTAATAAACATAGATAGCAAGTTTTCCACGCAAACATTGAACGAGTTAAAAGAAGCACAAGCCCAGCTTGCTGGTCACAGAGAAAGATTTTTCTATCTCCAAGAAGCTCTCAACAGAGTGGTTTTAAAATCACCGGTCGATGGTGTGATTAATAACCTGAATTTTCATACTATCGGTAGCTCCATACCTCCTGGTCAGACTATTGTAGAGATTTCTCCAGTAAATGACCCTCTAGTTATCGAGGCAAAGATTGAACCGAAAAGCATTGATTCTATAACGGTGGGGCTTATTTCAAAAATAAAATTTAGCGCCTTTAAATCAAGGACCACACCATCATTTACAGGTAAAGTAATTTCTCTATCACCTGACTTAGTTATGGATCATCAAAGAGGCCCTGGCGACCCACTTGCAAATGGTTACTACTTGGCGCGCATCGAGATTGACATGGATAAGTTTAAAGAAGTAGCTAATACAAGGAAATTAGAACTTCATCCTGGTATGCAAGCTGAAGTTCAAATAGTAACTGGCACTAGAACTTTACTAAGGTATCTTTTGGATCCACTAATTGACGCAATGTTTAAAGGTTTTAAAGAAAAATAGACGCTAAATAACCTGAATTTGAAGAAACGATTCAGGTTAAATAAAATTCTAACCGTCTAAATTTTGCCTCATATCGTACAAATTTATGCATTATACAAAAACTATATTGACTATATTTGCAAGGCAGTATATAAAACGCATATACATAATATTGGGGATGTAGCTCAGGGGTAGAGCGTCTGCTTTGCAAGCAGAATGTCGGGGGTTCGATTCCCTTCATCTCCACCATAATTCTACCCAGCAATATTTTAATACACATAATATACTAACTGCAGTCATACCGGACCGGTATCTTCTTTTGTTGCTTGAGGATCCTCGGCCAAGAGGCAGGGCTTCGCCAAATCAAGTTCAGGATGAGAGTATATGCTGAAACGCACATTTTGCATATGAATACCAAACTCATTGATTTCCTATAGACTTTAGGAAACTGAGACTCAGTGCCATTTATTTCCACCCTAGTGAAAAAAATGGCTTATCTGCTCTCTCTGGATTGATTATCATGGCCAATCGGAGAATGGAGTCTTGGTGTTCTGTTGTATAGAGAGACTAGAGCAAGAAACGTGCGTAGAACAAGTTCACTGTTAATCTAGTTAGATTAATTTTCAGCAAAATTTGTTTTTATCTTCATATTGTTTTTCTGAGTTAAATGGGCGACCAGCTCTTGAAAAACGCCCTCTTTAATTACATTTGAAAAGTGATCTCCAGCATTCTTACGAATTTTATCTGCCATAACTTTGCTACTATTTACTCCCTTTAGATATGCAAAATAAGCTTTATTATCAGCATTTATAATATTAGTCGTATTATTAAGTTCAATACTGAATATCTCTTTTAATAAATCAGCAGGTAGTTTATTTTCCATCGGTAAATCAGCTCTTGTAAAAGACAAATTTTGAACTACGGAAATACCTTTTGAGCTTAAGACACTTTTATCTATTTTATTCAAGTCGTTTATTGCTTCTTTGAGAGATTTTATATTAGAGATTGCAAGGTCTCTTTTTTCTATTGTATCTTTAATATTTTTTTCAACTTCTTCAAAGCCTTGTTCCCTGGTTTGTGTTACTGATTTTAAACTCACTAATAAAATTTCAGAACTATCCTGAACCTCCATAGGATAGGAGACCTCACCTTCTGCCATCTCAAAAACACTATCAGCCAGCTCTATGTAATCAGCTTCGGCAGCTACACTCATTTCAGAGAATCTAATATCATTTACACTTTTTATTTGCAAATCATATTTGCTAGCAATTTCAGCTAGTGTAAGTCCACTTGAGACATCTTCTTCAAAATTCTTAGCAAGTTCATTAGAAAGTTCTGCTATTTTTTCACTACTAAATGCTTCTCTAACCTGATTCTTAACTTCAGAGAATTTTTTTGATTCAAATTCATCTTTGTATTCTTCAAAATAATTTTTTATATCCTTATCACTAATATTTAACTTTTTTTCTAAAAATTTTCTATCAGCTTTTACATATTCAAAACTTCTAAGCTCAGGTACCACAAATGAAGCTTTATTTTCTTGATAAAACTGTGAAAGCTGTTCGGTGGAAATATCATTTGGTTTATATCCATTTGGCTTGAATCCTAGATCAACGGAAAGTGCATCTACAACCCTAGTTTCCGACATATAATTAACAATGTTTTCTGTCATCATCTTTGGTGGATTAAAAGAGTCCATAAACGTACCTAACATCGTGCTCGTTATTAAATGATGTTTTACAGAAGCCAAGTATTCTTCCTCTTTTGCTAGTGAATTGTTAAAGGCCGCTTTAAATACACTTAAATCAAACTCTCCATTAGAATTTTTAAAGAATGGTGTTTTTTTCACATATGCAATAACTTTCTCATCGCTTATATCAAACTCATAATATTTTGCTAAATATTCAATCATTGAATCATTAATCAGCTTCTTCAAAACGGAATTATCTATTCCTAGTTCAGCAATATTTTCTTCAGTTAAGTTAATCCCGTTTTGTCTTTGAAGAAAATCTACTTCTTTTGCTTTTGCAATATGAAATTCTTCAAATGATATTGAGTCAGCATCACTAAATGAAACTACGTCTCCTGAACTATTACCGTTGATAAATGCTGCCCCCCCAACACCAACAAAACTCAGAGCTATTAAACCAAGCAATATCCTGACTAATAAACTATCTGCACCTTTCCTAAATTTTGATATCATAAAAATTTTTATTTACTTATTTTAGTATATCGAACTAAAATAGTGACCTAACTCAATAACTGCAAGTAAATTTTGCTATGAACCGAATCATTATTGCCAATTGGAAGATGAATATAAAACTTAGCGATGCAATTGTTCTCGCTCAGAAATTTGAATCATCAAACCATTCCTCTCAATTTTTTCTCGCTCCTCCAACACCATACCTCTCTTATCTCGCTAAGATATTAGTAAAAACTAAAATATGTGCACAAGATGTTAGTTCTATAAAGGAACTAGGGGCTTATACCGGAGAAAATTCTGCTACAATTATCAAAAGCTGTGGTGTAAATTACTCAATAATAGGTCATAGTGAAAGAAGAACAAACCAACGAGAAAGCAACAGTATTGTCCATAAAAAAGTTGAGAATTGTATAGAAGCTGGAATCACGCCCATAGTCTGTATTGGCGAAACCCTTGAATCACGTCAAAACAAAAACTTCAAAGAATTTCTTATTGAACAGATTAATTCTTCTATTCCAAGTAATGCACACAAACTTATTATTGCATATGAGCCAGTGTGGGCAATTGGCTCAGGAATCGCTCCAAAACCAGAAGAAATATATGAGATAGTTGAATTAATCAAAAAAAGTGCTAGAGTGGAGCTGGTTGCAAAAAATGCTCAGTTGGTGTATGGTGGATCTGTGAGCTCGAAAAATTTTGCTGAAATCATATCCGTACCTGGGCTTAGCGGCGTTTTAATGGGCTCTGCTTCAATAGATGAAAGCGAAATGAGTTCTATACTTAATCAAAAATAATAGCATCATGTTAAACACTTTACTTTTTATACATTTAATCATTGCCCTACTCCTTGTTGTCGTCATTTTACTACAAAAAACTAGCACAGATGGACTAAGTGGAATTGGCGGTGGCGGCAATAATATGGGGTTAATGAGCGGAAGATCTGCCGCAAATTTTCTAACTAGAACTACTGTTGTTTTAGGAGTTATATTTTTTGCAAACGCCCTAATGCTGGCTAATTTGTCATCAAAGTCTAATAAAAGCATCTCTAGCAAGATTGAAAAATCAGAACAGTCACCTACTGAAAATTCTTCTGATGAGAGCTCTTTGCCAATTGCCAAGTAATTTTATAGTTCTAAAGAAATACAATGAATAATATTGTTAAAGTAGCCAATATCTCGATTGCAAATAATTTACCTTTTGCTCTAGTAGCCGGACCGTGTCAAATTGAAACTCTAGATCACGCTCTATTTATTGCAGAGAGTATAAAAAAAATTACAAATAAACTTGGAATTTCTTTTATTTACAAATCATCTTTTGACAAAGCTAATCGCACTTCTGCGAAAGCACAAAGAGGAACTGGTATTGATGAAGGCCTCAGTATTTTGGCAAAAGTAAAATCTGAAATTGGCTGTCCAATTTTGACCGATGTCCACAATGAGGGGCAGTGCAAACCTGCTGCAGAAGTAGTTGATGTTCTTCAAATACCAGCTTTTTTATGTAGGCAAACTGATCTATTAAAAGCAGCAGCAGATACTGGCAGAGTGGTAAAAGTCAAGAAAGGACAGTTCCTAGCTCCATGGGATATGAAGAATGTCTATGACAAGCTTGTAAGTTTTAATGCCAAGGGTATTATATTGACAGACAGAGGTACTTCTTTTGGATATAATACACTTGTCTCAGATATGCGAGGTCTTGAAATAATGGCCCAAACCGGGGCACCTGTTTTCTTTGATGCAACTCATTCAGTTCAGCAGCCAGGCGGTATAGGTTCTGCTAGCGGTGGTCAAAGACAATATGTAGAATTACTTGCCAGATGTGCTATTGCAGCGGGCGTAGCAGGAGTTTATTTAGAAGTTCATCAGGATCCTGATAATGCCCCTAGTGATGGACCATGTATGCTAAAACTTGAGTCACTTGAAAAAACTCTTTCAACACTCAAAAAATTTGATGAGTTACGTAAAAATATGTAATTATACGTGATTACCAACGAAACTAATATTACTACTAAAATAAAATAATTAAAGGTTCTTTTATGCGTTGTTTATCTTACTGCACAGCTTCAGAATACTTAATGGGTGATCTCACTGATCACTTAACCAGTAAAGGCTTTGTGCTGAAGCACTTTGATGATGTTATATTTGCTAAGATGGAAAATAATGATGATATTGATATATTTCTTTTTCCGTTTGGATGTATAACTATCTGGGGAACTGACGAAGCTCAGGAAAAATTTATACTTCAAGAACTCAAGGGTTTTGAAACAGATAGCCTTACTGAAGTAATGTCTGACCCCATAAACTTTGAATATCATGAGAGCGCTGATAAAGACCATGGTAAAACATTTATTGACGAAGAAAGAAACAGGATAATTCTTAGCAATAAATCTGAATATATAAAACTATCCATTTCTCATGCCCTGGCACAATCTGTGAAGTTAATTGTTTTGGAGCGTTCTGTTAGCAAAATTCTTGAAAAAACCGCGCCGATCCAGAAGGAATTGGCTAATACTGGCAGCGTATCTTTGTCAAAAAAAGAAATCTCCAAACAGATTGGTCAACTTTTTAGCGAAAGATACTCTATTAACCTTCATAGCGATATTCTAGATACCCCAGAATTCTTCTGGCGCAGACCAAGTTATGAGCCACTATATCTGATGACAGCTGAGTTTCAAGATATAAGTGTAAGACAAGGCATACTGAATCATCGCTTAGATATTATTCAAGAATTATATAACATACTATCAAATGAGCTTAATTATAAACATTCAGCAAGGCTGGAAATAACCATTGTTGTTCTAATTGCAATCGAAGTAGTACTAGCTTTATCACACAATGATGCGATTTTTAAATTTCTAAATTTATAGAATAATGAGGTCAATAAGTTTTATTGTATTTATGACCTCATTAAAGCTCTATACCCTATTCACTCGGATCAATTATACTTGCACCAGAAAATTCAATAATTTCTCCGCTAGATGCACCCGTATGTGAGAAAGCTAATAACTCATTTATTTTTTCTATAATTGGAGATGGATTTTCACTTCCTTCAAGTAATATTTTAAACGTACCTCGTTCTTGGTCATTCAAAGCCTGATAAATATTGACTATTTCTTTTTGTAAAATCGGTTGTATAACACTTGGATGAGATTTAAATAGAGAAGACAAAGTACCATTTCCTGTCAATTTAATTAGCTCTAAAATATTATCAGATGTAATGATATTCTGGATAACTTCCGTGGATGATGAAAATAATTTATAGAGAAACAAGGGTTTACAACCTCTGCATGCTTCAATGGCCTTCATTACATTATCAACATTAATAACACGTTGAATAACTTCTAAGGATAGTTTATTGATAATCACTCCTGACACTTCAATTAAATTTACTACATTGTCGGCATTAATAACACGTTGGACAACTTCTGGTGGTAGCAATTTCTCTATAACGAAGTAGTTATCTTTAAATGCTCCAATTAAATTTACTACATTGTCGGCATTAATAAGCTGTGGAATAACTTCTGGTGGCAGTAATTTCTCTATAATCGAGTAATCATCCTTAAATTCCTTAATTAAATTTACTATATTATCGGCATTAATAAGCTGTGGAATACCTTCTGGTAATGAAAATAGTTTATCAATAATTGAGTACTTTTCATCTCCAAACGCTTTGATTACCTTTATTATGTATTGATTTAGTATTGTTTTGAGTTGTTCTTGCGGAAGAGCAAATAGTTTGTCATAAAATGTTTTCTTAATAAAAAAAGGCATTGATTGAAAAGCTAATTTTCCGCTACCATTTTCTAAGTCTAACCATTCTAAACAAATTGAATTTTCTCTAATTAATTTCTTTGCTTGAACAGCAATAGGGTCTGTTGATTCCGGATAACCAGCTGAAAATTGTTCGTTAAACTGGGGCATTTCTTCCCCAATAAACCCTTCCTCTTTTTCTTGCCCCAAAGGTATTATCAATAATATTTGTAAAAACTCCCATACAGTCTTCATAAAACTAGGTCTGGCTGTGTATTCTAAACTCCCTTTAAGTATTAATTCTGCAATTGATTGTGTAAAGAACGTAAGCAATTCTACATTATATTTTTCTGCTGTATAATTACTTATTATTACTTGCAACCAGTTTTTTGGTAGTGTGCACAAGTCTTTTTCAGAAACTTCAAAACCTTGATCTTTTTTTATTGACCATAAATCAATATATAATTTGCTATATAGCTTTTGTTCATATCGAGACTCCTCATTAATTATTTTATCAAGTAACACTGGATTTGTTTTATCTGTTGGACTATAAGGTAAAATTCCACCATAGCAAATTGCAGTGGCTTTATGTGTTGCTTCGTGTACTAATGTCGACAAAGAACTGTTACAGTCCCTTTTTAGTATAAATATATCTCCATCATTCTCTATAAAAAGGCCATTAACATTATCTTTGTTAGTAGAAAGGCTATTTACTATAAAAATATTACCTGGCTTCTCTGCAGCTTGTTCCAAAATTATTTTTAAACTTCTATTAGAATCAATAATTTTTTTTAAGCCATGGCTCCATTCTTGTAAAAAGCTTATTTTCTCTTCTGAGCTTTCAATTTCAACATAGGTTTTTGCTAGCAAATCCATGATTAGTTGCTCATTTGGCAATGAACCTAAAATTGCCACAGATACTGAACTATTATTTATAGCAGGAGTAAATGCCAAGAGTTTTTTAAATTCCCACTCACTTTGCGAGCTACTTAATGCTAAGAAGTTTGCATTATCAATTAAAACTGATCCACCTTGTATAATCGGCAATAGTTTATTGATAAATAAGTATTTCCCATCTCCAAATGCTTCGACTAACCCCATTATATTTTTAGCATTAATAACCTGTTTAATGACTTCTTGGGGTAATGAGAATAGTTTATCGATAAGGATATCCTTCAAATATCCAAAGGATTCCATTAAACTAATTATATTATCAGCATTAACAACATTTTGAATAGCTTGTGGTGATAATTTATTTATAAAAGCATCCTTATAGCCAGATGCTTCGATTAACCCAATTATATTATCAGCATTAACAACATTTTGAATAGTTTCTGGTGATAATTTGCTGATAAATGCAGCTTTCGAATATCCAGAGGCTTCGACTAACCCCATTATATTTTTAGCATTAATAACCTGTTGAATGACTTCTTGGGGTAATGAGAATAGTTTATCGATAAGGGTATCCTTCAAATATCCAGAGGATTCCATTAAACTAATTATATTGTCAGAATTAACAACATTTTGAATAGTTTCTGGTGATAATTTGCTGATAAATGCAACTTTCGAATATCCAGAGGCTTCGATTAACCTAATTATATTGTCAGAGTTAGTGACCTGTTGAATGACTTCTGGGTATGATGAGGATAGTGTACTGACAAAGCTATCGTTGTCTATAGACGCTTCAATTAATGATAGAGCATGTTTTTCAAGCACAGGGATCAATATTTCTGGTGGCACACCAAATGTTTGTGTGATCAGAATAGCTTTACGCATACCTGTTAGTGTTTTAAAAAAATCTACTAGATGATGATCAAGCATAGAAGCAAATATTTCATTGGGTAGCCTATCCTGTAAGTGCCGAATAAAACCAATTTGACTAATAGTCATTTTTTCTAACTCTTTCGGACTTAAAGGACTAGTAGTAAATGTTAAAATATCTTCTGTTACTAAATTTGTTTGATCGAGAAATACCTCACCAGTATTGAAATTTATGTCAAATAAAAATCCATTTAAATTTAATTCTTTAGACCTTACTGCTTCTTTAGACATAAATTAATATAATCCGTTAAATAAAAAAATATTATTACTATAATTTAATAAATAGTCAAGGCGCTTCTCTTATTACAAGTTAAATGAGTTCTAGCAAAATAAGTCTATGTCTGGGGAAAATCAGGGTAATTGTTGGCACCTTTTACAAAAGATACTAAGACCCTATGAAGTTTTAGCACTCAATTATAAAACTACATTGGCGAGTGAGATAAGTATCTACTAGCCCAAGCAGCAAGTACCGCGGCAACATATTTACTATCGGCTGGACTTTTCATAAGTAGGTGGTCTGCTTTATCAAGAGAAATAAAACTCTTTGGGTGCTTTGCTAGCTCATAGATCCTTTGAGCATTCTCTATGCTGACCGTTTCGTCTACGGGTGAATGCATAACAAGCAAAGCCTTTTTCAGGTTCCTAATTTTTCCTGGCATATCTTGGTTGGAAATGTCATCAAGAAATTGCTTTTTTATATTAAATTTCTTACCACCAAGGATCACTTCCGCCTCTCCTTTTTCATTTATTTCATCTAGATGGTTTACAAAATTATGCTGCACATGCATGGTATCGCATGGTGAACCTATCGTTGCAACAGCTTTTACTTCAGGAATTTCTGAGGCTGCAGCGATTGCTGCTGTGCCACCTAGACTATGACCAACCAAAATTTGAGGAGCTTGATAATGCTCTCGCATAAAGTTAGCTGCCTCTATAATATCTTTTACATTAGAAGAAAAATTAGTATTAGCAAAGTCACCCTCACTTGCCCCAAGCCCAGTATAATCGAATCGAAACAAAGCTATATTAGCTTGATTCAAAGCTCTGGCTATCCTGCTGAGAGCAGTTATATCCTTATTACCAGTGAAATAGTGTGCAAATAAAACATATGCATCTGGGTGTTCTGGAGAGTCTAACCTCGCAACCAAAGTACTGTCTAAAGAGCCTTTAAATGTAAGTTTATTACTAACTATTGATGATAAAGTCATAGTAATTTATAATTTTTCGTTAAATTAACTTATATATTTTATAGTGAATACCATAAAAGGTCAATAAATCGTTATCTCGCTCAAAAAAATTTATTGTTTACGAATTGTTAATCATTCAGATCTAAGATGTAATTATGTTAAATCAAATAGAAACTTATCCGGAGGAAAAAGTGATAACAGTTTTGATCTTAGTAGCTATTTTAGCGCCTATGTTTCTTGTGTTTTCTGATAGAGCTATTGAGAATATTAGTCCAAAAGGCACTTTAGCAAATTTATCAGATGAAATGGATAATATTATGGTATCTGTGAACGATAATGAAACTGCACGTCGTCATTCTAGAGAAGGACGAAATTAGTGACAAAAAATGTCGTAAAGCTGAAACTGCACGGTTTCTTTATCTTGCCATTTATTTGCTTTTAACCTACCTAATATAGACAATTTGTGCGATGTTGGTGATAGTAATATTTTTCCAACCTCAGTACCGACTGAATTAAATGCTATTGCAGAAAGCGGTTTTGAACTGGAGGAATCTTTGGTTGGAGCAAAAATTACCTTAACATGCTTTGAACCAACAATATCTGCCCTAAGCACGTAAACATCAGAAAACCTAAATATTGGCGCTGGATTGCCATTACCAAAAGGCTCTAGCTTATCTATTTCTGCAAGCAACTCAAGGCTGGCTGCAGAAGTCGAAAGGTCAATGTCGTAAAACTCATGTAAATGAGAATCTGTAGATTGCAAATCTTTAACAAATTCTTGGTTTAGAAACTGCTTAAGCTCTTGAACTTTATCTTCTTCTACAGTAAATCCAGCTGCCATGGCATGTCCTCCGCCAGCAACTAGCAACCCTCTTTGCTTTGCTTCTATAATTTTACACCCAAAATCAACACCTTTAATTGAACGACACGAGGCTTTGCCGATGCCACTATTTAAAGCAATAACTGCCACTGGTTTATTGTACTTCTCCTTTAGCCTACCCGCCACAATACCAATAACTCCAGGATGCCAATTGTTGCCAACTATAAAAAGGCCAGGGTCATGAATTTGCTCCTGAGCCAAACTCATTGCCTCTTCAAGCACCGTATATTCAATAGCTTTGCGCTCTTCATTGTATCTGTCAAGCTCTGTAGCGATATCTAAAGCTTCTTGATCTGAAGTTGTTGACAAAAGATGTGCTCCAAGCCAAGACCTGCCAACCCTTCCACCAGCATTGATACGTGGTCCAAGGACGAATCCAAGATGATAACAATTTGGAGTTTCTTGGATGTTGGCAATGTCAGATAAAGCTCTATAACCAATATTTAGTCTATTTTGAGCTACTTTTAACCCCTGTGCAACAAATGCACGATTAAGGTCTGTCAGTTGCATAACATCACAAACCGTACCTAACGCTACTAGATCGAGATATTGCATAAGATCAGGTGCTTGGAGATTATTCTTCTTAAAAAAATCAATTTCTTTAAGAGACTTACATAACGCTACTGCAAATAAAAATGATACTCCCACGGCTGCTAAATTTTTGTAACCACTTGTCTCATCCAAACGGTTTGGATTTATAACAGCCACAGCATTTGGCAAATCATCCAGACTTATGTGGTGGTCTATTACTATTACATCCAGACCTAGACTTGTTGCATATTCTAAGGCCTCAAAAGCTACGGATCCACAGTCTACTGTAATAACGAGTTTTGTCCCCTGAGATTTAATTTTTTTCATAGCTTCTAGGCTTGGGCCATAGCCTTCTGTAATACGATCAGGCACATATATACTTGCATTAATTGCAACATCTCGGAACAGATTTTTTAAAAGGGCAGCAGAAGTCGCTCCGTCTACATCATAGTCAGCAAAAATGCATATTTTTTCATTAGTATTTATTGCCTTGATTGTTCTATCAACAGCTTTGTGCATATCCAGCAGATGAAAAGGATCCGGAAGTAAGGATTTGATCTTCGGATTAAGAAAATGTTCAGCCGATGCAACAGATGAGACACGAGTAGATATTATTCTTGCAAGAAAATCATCGATTCCAAGATAGCGTTTAAGCTCCGAAACCAGATCCTCATCATAAGAATGCGCTGACCAATATTTTCCTAAAATTGACTTATTCACTACACCTCATGCTAAACAGTTTAATTGAATTAAGTACAAAACTCTCTATGACGAATGAGCCCAAGAATGGCACCATCCAGCCTTGTTTATGCTAAAAGCAGAAGAAAAATCTGGATAGCAGATCAGATCATCTATGACGTTTTTTTGCACCTTGTTCAATTCAAATTACTAAATAAATATACAAAAAACTACTGAACAATATGCTGCATAATATGATCAACAAATACCTTAAGCTTACTAAACATGTATGGCAAAATAAAAATCATGCCAAAATACACGGAAATAATCTTTGGCACAAAAGTTAAGGTTTGCTCTTGTATTTGTGTAAGAGCTTGCAACAAAGAAATGATTAAGCCAATTACCAAAGCAAGTATCAATACAGGAGCCGACACGGCTATCAAAACATATACAGCTTCCCTACTTATCTCAGCTACTACTCCAGCATCCATAAATCACCTTTTTTTCTTTAGAACGGAGCTATTATATCAACAACTTGTGAACCTACTCTTGGCTGCTGAACATCGCTCATAACACCTCTACCGCCATAAGAAATACGAGCCTCAGCCATTTGATTCGTCCTTATAGAATTATCACTAGTAATATCTTTTGGTCGAATAATTCCTGCAATTTTTACTTCTCTGAGTTCGTAATTAACTCTAACTTCTTGATGACCTTGTACTACAAGATTTCCATTTGGCAAAACTTTAGTTACAACCGCAGCAATTTCAGTTTTTATATCTTCTTTACGCGAAATTGTTCCACTTCCCGAATTAGCACGATTCGACCTAGTACTTACTAAAGAATTCAAGTCTGCAGCTGTAGATAAATTAGCCTGTATAGCCTTTTCCTTACCGAATAACTTCGGCAACCCAAGACTGTCAGATCCGGTTCTATTTTGTTGTGTAGAATTATTTAAACTAGCATTGTCTTTTATCTCTACCACTACTCTTATGATATCCCCTACTTTCCAAGCCCTACTATCTCTGAAAAACGTGGTTGAACCTGGTTGCCATAAAGAATTGGTTTTACGCATGTGCGCATGCTGCGATTGCAACCTTGCTTCCCGGCGCTCAATTTCCTCTTCATCCTCTTCAACTGTTGGAATTTCAATATTTTCAAACTGAGGGGCTTTACCAACTCTTTTTAAACGCTCAACAGTTTCAGAGCAAGAAGACATCACAAATAATGATATTATAAACAATAAAATTCTATTCATTTTCACCGCCTATCTTTACCGTGTTCTTATTTACAATTTGCCCCAGCAACACCACTCCAGAAGAGCTGTTTTTTACTTTAATCATATCGCCAACAGCACCATTTCCCATAGCTATGCCCACTGTTTTTAAGTTTATAACCCCTGAAGAGTAGATAATATTCACCGGATCGTTATTTTTTATAACATTAGGGCTGGTCACTTCATTAATCTTAAACATTTTACCTGCAGCTATATATGTCTTAGCCTGCATTCCCACTACCTCATTAAGTTCAGACGCATATTCGCTATTTAAACTATCTATTCTCACTTTCATCGTAGTTACATCAGATTGTTGTATAACATCACCAAACTTAATATATCTGGCAGCAATTGGAGCCATAACATAGGAATGATAACGCCCAGATAGCGTTTCAGCTTTTCCATCATTATAATTAACTCGAACTCTGAAACTAGAGTTTTTGGGCTCAAATTGTTCAACAATAATTGAATCAATCTTATCTTGTGCAGACTTGATTTTATCAAATTTACTTTTAGAACTATATTCTTGTTCAACAATTATACGATTATCTTGAATCTTTTCCTGGAGAAGGCCATTTATGGTTTTATCAACAAAATCCTCATCTGCAATCGCAAATAGGGAAAGGAAAGTAATACAGAGAAAAAATAGGAAGCTTAATAATTTCATTTATTTATTCATAAAATATTGGATGCACGCCATATTTCCTGACAATATAGCACACATCCAATCCTTGTCATAGTTTTTCAGCTCTATTATTTAATATTATTAGTAGCTTCCAATATTTTATCTTCGGTACTTATCACGCGCGTATTTAATTCGTAGGCTCGCTGAGCTTCAATTAATTTTGTAAGTTCTTCTACAGCCTTTACGTTTGAACCTTCTAAAAAGGTTTGTTTAAACCTTCCATTCAAGTCGTCAACTGCAACCGCTTCGCCAGAACCTACTGTTTCTATAAGTAAATTATTACCTATTGCTTCAAGCCCACTCTCATTCGGAAAAGTAAATATTTCCAATTGCCCAATTTCAATATTTTGTGCAGGATTAGCTGGATCCTGCACTGTAATCTGACCATTTTCAGCAATTTGAACATCCTCTAGGGCAACGTTTGCCGGTATGGAAATAGCTGTAGCAAGCGAATTACCATCCTGAGTAACAATATTACGGTTACTATCTAATTTGAACGACCCAGCTCTTGTGTAACCTATTCTGCCATTTGGTAGAGTAACACCAAAGTATCCTGGGCCTTTTAAAGCAATATCCAAAGGATGGAAAGTTTGATGCAAAGGACCTTGCTCAACTACCCTGTAGGTACCAATTACTCTTGTTCCCATACCAATCTGTACACCTGTTGGCCTTGGGGCAGCTTCAGCATTTTCTAAAATACCAGCTCTTTTGAGATTGATATAAAAAAGATCAGAAAAAGACGCTTCCATTCTTTTATAGCCATCAGTATTAACGTTAGCGACGTTATTGGCAATAGTATCAATTCTTAACTGCTGTGCTTGCGCTCCTGTAACCGCCGCGCTCATTGCTATTGAAGACATAAATCACCTCTCTTTTTACTACTTAGTTAATTTATTTATCGCCGATGTATCGGTCTCGTTTATATTAGTCATCAAATCAGTGGTTAATCCGTACGATCTCTGCATTTCAACTAGCTGAGACATCGCAAGCGCAGAATTAACATTTGAGCTACGAAGTGCCCCAGAAACTATAGTAAATTCCTCAAGTACTCGATCGGCACCTTCTATAGCATACAAGTTTCCACCTTCCTTTATAATAGGGTCTTTCAAATCGAATACAAATACACCTATTCTAGCAATTTCCTCATCATCAACAAACACAGCCCCATTTTCTGAAATTTCAAGTGTTTGAAACTCTGCTGGGATTTCAATAAATGCATTATCCGGTGTTAAAACCGGGTGTCCAGCGGAATTTACTAAAACACCTTGGCTATTTATCATCATAGATCCATCGAGGGTATATCGTGGCCCTCTAGGTGTAATAACTTTAAAATAACCTTCTCCAACAACAGCTAAATCAGTCGGTCTATTAGTAACTTTGATTGGTCCTTGATCACCGCTTCTATAAGTTGTTTCTGGCCATGTAAAAGAGTTGCTTCTGCGTCCATTTTGTTTGACATCCACATTGCGAAATAAAATATTATCTTGCTCATAACCAACGGTATTAGTATTAGCAACATTATTTGCCACGACTTCTAGTTGCCTCTTCCTCGCTATCTGGCCAGAAAGCGCAATATATGATGCATTGTTCGCGGACGCTGCATTGCATAAAAAGAACAGCTCTACTACCAAAAAAACCCAAAAGGATAAAGATACTTTGTTTATTAAAACTTGCGTCATATAATTGATCTTGATTTATAACTCAAATATTTCTTTAAATACCGTTTACTTTAAGCCGATTTTTAGTTTAAGCACAGTAATACAGAAATTTTAGTAGAATATTTTTTAACTTTCATGTATTTTGTACTACAAGATTGCTATAAAATTACTACAAAATATTAATATTTTCAACATAAAAATTTAATAACTTCGATGAATAACGAGAATGAAGAAGAGCCATTAACTCCATCGGAAGCTGGTAAATTTGGTCTCTCTGCAGAAAAAAAGAAGAAGCTACAAAGAATTTTACTAATTGTCGCACCAATTATTCTTACAATAGTTGGCGCTATTTTCTTTTTCTTTTTTGTTATAAAAGGTCCTAAACCACCTGAAGGAGGAGGCGTTAAACAACCAAAAGGAAAAGAACAAGTACAACTTGATTCCAACACTTATTTAGATGTAGACCCTATTACCGTTGGCCTTTCTGGCTCTGGGGCAAAAAGGGAATATTTAAGAATGGATATAACAATGAGACTCGGTACCGAAGAAGAAGGTGTAGCCGTTTTAGCTAAAATGCCAGTTATAAAAGATACATTAATTACATTTCTAAGAACCCTTAGGGCCACAGATTTTAATAGCTCTAATAGTACACTTTACTTGAAAGAAGAGATTTCTAAGAGAATTAATAAGATCACTGCACCGATTGTTGTAAAAGAGGTGCTGTTTCAAGAAATCACGGTTAATTAGTTTAATATACGAGCAAAGGGTTTAATAGTAGTACAAAATGACTGAAGAAGAACAAAACAAAGGTAATGAAGGGACAAAACCTCAAAAAAAAGGCAACAACACATTGCCTAATAGCTTGACTGGCATAAAAGCTGTTCTTGAACAATCTCTCCAGTCCTACGACAAGCTACCAATGCTTGAAATTATCTTTGAAAAATTTATTCGACAGCTCAGTACCGCCCTTAGAAATCTTACTTCTGAACCGGTGGACGTGACAATTGAAGATTATAAATCTTTGAGATTTGGAGGGTATTTCGACCATAATAAAAATCCAATATCTATTGTAATTTTTAGAGCTGTAGAGTGGGAAAATTTCGGTTTGCTAATACTCGAAAACAATATGATTTTTTCATTCGTGGATTTGCTGCTTGGTGGTAAAAAAAATACCTCCCAAGCTAGTGCCACCGACTCAGAAAGAATACTAACTTCGATTGAACAAGGATTAGCCAGGCAAATTTCAGAAATTATCCTGACCGAGTTAAGCCATGCTTTTGATCAAATAACTCCTACTACTTTTAATTTTGAAAGATTAGAGAGTAACCCTAATTTTGTAACAATAGCCAGACCTGGAGACGCAGTAATTGCTCTAAAATTAAGAATAGAGATTGATGAACAGGTAAAGAATGTTGAATTGATATTACCATACAAAACTATTGAACCGATTAAAGAGCAAATGCAACAGGTGTTCCTTGGTGATAAATTTGGCTCTGACCAGGAATGGGAACGTATGCTTTCTGAAAGCATAAAAGGAGTTAACTTGTCTATTGAAGCGGTTATAACTAACAGAATATCTACAATTGAAGAGATTGCAAAGCTTAAAATTGGCGATACATTTATTATGGATCACCACAAAGATAAAGACATTATTGTTCGATCTGGTCCTATATGTTTATTTACAGGAAAAATTGGGAAAGTAGACAATAAAGTTGCTATAAATTTAAAAAACTTTTTTGAAGAATAGGTAATATGTTAATTTTAGATTTCTTACTACTGATAATGACCATTGTTTGTGTTGTTTACTGCTGGATGCTTAATAAGCGTATTCAGGATTTGCAAAATAGTAGAATTGAGTTTGCTCGAATGATAAAAGAACTGAATGCTTCTATAGTTAAGGCTGAAAACAACGTAAATGAAATGAGTGAGCTAAGCAAGGTTACTAGTAACGAGATAAAATCAGTTGTTGAAGAAGCAAAAGAGATTTCATCCGAACTTGCAACTATGAGCGAAGTAGCAAGCGAACTTTCTATAAAACTTAATGTTCAGAGCCAATCAATCAGCAAATCTTTATATGAAGCTGAATCTCCTCAGAATGCTTACGAGAATTCTATGAATTCAAAACCAAAAGAAAAGTTTACCGAAGAGGACTTAGCACCGATTACTGACGAAGCTTTTGAAAGTAAATATACAAATCAGCTAAAAAACTTCATTCAAAGCATTGTAAGCAAAAAATCAGACGAACAAAGTGCTAATCTGAACCAAATGAACTATTACGAAACTTTAAGAAAAATTAACGCTAAGAAATAATGAAAGCAAGTTTATTTTCGCCTATATTAATATTACTAATTATTACATTGTTTGCTAAAGCTTCAATGCTTTTTGGTCGTATTCAAGAACAAACAAGCTACTCTGTTGATACGAGCACGTCTTCTGTACTTGTTGATACAGCTTATGCAAAAGCTTCTCCTGAATCAGAAAAAAGTGATAATTCAGTGCATCAAGATGATGATTCGAGCAAGAAACCTAAAAAAGAATCGACAAAAGCACCAGTGGATAATCCAGGCGCTGTTATAACTGATAATCCCGGGAAAGCTGTTGAAAAAAAACCTTTAGATAATCTTTCGCGTTCGGAAATGGATCTTTTGAAAGAACTCTCAAAAAGAAGAGACACTCTTGATAAAGAGAAAAAAGATATGAATGTTAGAGAACAGGTATTGAAAGCTACTGAGAATAAAATTGACCAAAAAGTGGTAGAGTTAAAGACTCTACAATCCCAGCTAGAAGTATTGATGAAGCAATATGATCAAAAAGAAAATAGCAAGATTCTTAGTTTAGTAAAAATTTACGAAACTATGAAACCAAAGGATGCCGCTAAGATCTTTAATGAGCTTGAAATGCCTGTACTTCTAAAAGTTGTAAGTAATATGAAAGAAGTAAAAGTTGCACCAGTAATCGCCAGTATGGATCCAGTAAAAGCACGAGATCTATCAATAGAACTAGCAAAGCAGAAACCAATTGAATAATACTATTATCGAAATAAGTGATCGCCTTTAATAAGCCATACAGCCTAGCCCTAAAGTTCATAAGCGATAATGGTATAATACAACTCAGGTATTTATGAATAGTTATTTGCTATGTGCATATTGTTTTACGTTTACAACATTAGCTGTTGTTTTAATAAAAACCATTATAGACTTCAAATCTGGTGAACCACAGAAAAAGAAATAGGATATTTACAATCTTCCTCATACTATCTCTATGTTCATTAGGAGTATATTTTATCCTTTCAAACCTGAATGACAACATAGTTTTTTTCTACCCTCCTTCTGAAATTCATAAGATTGAAAACAAACGTGGCAAAGTACGAGTTGGTGGTATAGTCAAAAATGGATCTATCACAAGAGAAACAGATAATAAAATACGTTTTATTATCACTGACTATTCAGAGGAGTTAGAAATTATCTATCAAGGAATTTTGCCGGCTCTTTTCCGTGAAGGACAAGGAATTGTGGCAGAAGGAAACCTTAAGTTACCCAAATCTTTTATAGCAATAAAATTACTTGCCAAACATGATGAAAACTATATGCCACCACAAATCAAACGGCATCTCGACAACAGTAATAAGCAGTAGAGAGCTGAGTTTACAATTTTATACTGGACCTAAACTCCTCCTCCTTACCACCTAAGTGTTTGTACTTTATTACTAAATGATACTCCCCGCGTAATCTCTCTCTTCTAAGATTCTTGCTAGTAAAAAGAAAATACCTAGCTTGATACTTACCAAATTCATGTTCTCTTTTTGCAAAAATGTTATTGCCACTATCTAAAATTGAAATTGTCAATTTGTCCCCCTTATTTACAGAAAAAATATCAACAAATGCAATAAATTCTTCAGGATATTCCGGTTGTGCACGAAGATAGTCACCAGACATAATACTTTCTGCTGTAACGTTCTCGAACGCAAATCCATAATTATAAACAATGCCCGTAGTTGCATGTTTTTCCATATTCTCGGGATTAGACCAAAGTGACTTTGGCTGTAAACCACAATCAGGTTGAGAACCATAAAAAGGATCGATTTCTCTTACTACGCTATCAGATTTATCGTGAAGACTCATATGCAAATGAGGATACTCTGTTAAACCAGACAAACCAACCTCACCTATTACATCACCAGCATTTATTACGTCTCCAACATTCACACGAATAGATTTGTTCTTAAGATGACATAACTGGATTTGCATTTCATCATTAGAGATTATAACCTCATTGCCACATTCTTTACCCTCTAGTAGCTTACGACCAATGCCTTTTGCATTAATATCAGAAACTCCGTCTCTTTTGAATTCGACAACACCGCTAATGGGAGCAATAACCGATACTCCTTCTTGCATTTGCTTAATATCCTTAAGCGCAATATCCGTTCCATCGTTGTATTCGTATGTAACTGGACCGCACCTAAAATCAAGTTGCTTATCGTGTAAATGATGTCTTGGAAGATTAGAAATCCAGCATGATTTCCCTAATTCACAATCAAGTGGAAATAAAAGCTTACCAGGATTGGCGTTCGCCATAGACGTCAATAGGTATAAAAACATTATTAGTCGTAGGTTTTTCATCAGTTTCAATTATTTACTTTCTTGGATCATATCAACTAATTATTAAAGAATATTTAATATACTAACCTTACTTCAAGATAAATATAGACCTAGTAACAAACTATATTGTACTATGTGCTACATAATACCAATGTGTATATTAGTTAAGGATAACATGAAAACACTCGTTTGCCAGACAAAACCTAGAGTTGGCGATCTTGAAGCAAATTATAATTCCATCTTAAGGCACTACCAAGACGCTTTAAGTTTAAACGCTGACATATGTTTATTTCCTGAATTAGCAATCTCAGGATATTTTGCAGAGGATCTGTTTACCCAGAAAAATTTTTTAGAAGATATACAAACTAAGGTGACTATGCTTGTTTCTATAACAGAACATACCTGCCTGCTCCTCCCTGCTCCGATATTGGACCAAGGTGGCTTACTTTATAATGGAGTCATTGCTGCAAAACATGGTAAAATTATTGGAAAAACATATAAGCACGAGTTACCAAATTATGGCCTATTCGATGAAAAAAGATATTTTACTAAAGGAACCCCATCTATCATTATAATTAATGGCAAAAAAATTGGCATTCCTATATGTGAAGACATCTGGTTTAGCACAGTATGTAGCAATTTAAAAGAACAAGGAGCGGAGTTATTTCTTGTACCCAATGGATCCCCTTATGAAAAAGGTAAAATGCAAGAGAGAATAAGTGTCGTAAAGCAAAGGTTTAATGAAACGCAAGTGCCCATTATCTACTGTAATCAAGCTTTGGGGCATGATGGTATTGTTTTCGATGGTAGATCATTTTGCTATGATGGCGAAGTAAAAGTGATTGGTAATGCTTTTGAGACCGATCAACAGCTTGTAGAAATGACTAATAGTAGGTTTCGTTATACTATAACTTATGATTTAAATTTAAATATCTATGATGAAATATTTGGTGCTATGGTACTTGGCCTGCATGACTATGTGCTTGGCAACGGCTTTAGCAAAGTTATTCTTGGTTTATCTGGAGGAATTGACTCTGCCTTAGTTGCCGTTATTGCTAAAAAAGCTCTGGGCGAGGAGAATGTGACCTCCTACATGTTACCATCCAAATTCACTTCCAAAGAGAGTATTGAAGATGCAAAAGACATTGCAAACAATCTAAATATAACACTCAAATCAATTGATATAAGTAAAATTTTTGAATCATTCTTAACAACCTTGGGTAAAGATACTCCAATAAATGAAAGCTCGATCACATTTCAAAACTTGCAGTCAAGAATTAGAGGAACAATCCTTATGGCCAAAGCAAATGAAACTAACTCTCTCTTAATTACAACCGGAAATAAATCTGAGTATGCGACAGGATATGCTACAATCTATGGAGATATGAATGGAGCTTTCAACCCAATTAAAGATATCTATAAAACAGAGTTATATGAACTGGTGCGACATATCAATAAAACGATGAATGTTATACCACAGCGAGTAATTACAAAAGCTCCCACTGCAGAACTTGCTCCAGGTCAGAAAGACTCAGATTCCCTACCGGAATATCCAATATTAGACAGAATTATTGAAGACTACATCGAAAACAACTTGGATCAATATGAGCTTTCAAAAAAATACGACTCTGAACTAGTACAACGCATCGTAAAGATGGTTAGAAACGCAGAGTTCAAAAGAAAACAATCAGCACCTGGGGTCAAGATATCCAAAAGAAACTTTGAAAAAGAAAGAAGGTTTCCTATAACCAACTTGTATAACTAACTCCATTCAAATAATTATTCAGTATCTGCTTATTAAGTGTCTATCTAACAGTAAAAATCTTTACTGTTGTTTTATTTTAATA
Source organism: Rickettsiales bacterium (assembly GCA_031414475.1). GTDB lineage: Bacteria > Pseudomonadota > Alphaproteobacteria > Rickettsiales > Rickettsiaceae > Megaera_A. The sequence continues at coordinate 8,144 of JANNVO010000051.1, read as the reverse complement.
AATTAATATATTATTAACGCATTAATGATTTAATAGTAGTTAAGGGGTATGTAAATAAATTCTCCTTAAATGATGGCGATAAAGTAATCAAATCAGAGGTACGTTATGGGTGTAGAAATATTAGTTATAGCTATTGTAGCTGGAGTAATATCACTTATTTCTGGAGCAACTTCGATAGCAACTTTCGTACATGTTAAGCGGTCAACAGTATCAACAAGCGATGACAAGACAAGCGTGGATATATTTAATAAAGCAACTGATGAAGAAAAAACTGACGGTACCAAAATCCATACAAGGGAACAAAAGATACATATAGAAGATATAGATACGGATTTTGCAAGCAGCCAATTTAGTGGTACACGTACAGGCTTACCAAACAAAACAGCTGAGATATTAGGTAAGGGTGGGACGGCACTTGGCAGCCTTGTTACATCAAAAAAGGTTATTCCTTCTAAGCTTATAGAAGACGCTAAGGAAGCGTATAAAAGTTCAGATACGCTCTCAGAGGTGAGTCAACTACTAACTAGCGATGAGCACGTCAGCCTCTCGGGTGCTGAATCAAATTCGGATGAATAATTCTATCTCCTGAGTTTATCAAGCTATTTCGGGTAATATTTACCTGAAATAGCTTGAGTCCAAATCAACGGCTACTGATTCATCTCAAGCCCAACAAGCGCTCTTGAAAAGTCTTTAGGAGAAAATTGCTTAAGATCGTCTATCGATTCACCTACCCCTATAAAATGCACTGGGAGAGCAAATCTCTTTACTATACCGACAACAGCACCAGCTTTAGCTGTTCCATCTAACTTAGTAATAACTAGGCCAGAAATATTAGTTATAAGTTTAAATTGCTCGACTTGTGTTGCAGCATTTTGGCCAGTAGTACCATCAATAACTAATAAAGAATGGTGAGGAGCATTTTCATCTATTTTTTTAATCACACGTATGATTTTTGCAAGCTCTTCCATCAAATTTTTGTGATTATGAAGCCTACCTGCTGTATCAATAAATAAAATATCCGTACTATTACTCAATGATTCTGTAACGGCCATGTGTGCCACACTAGCTGGATCAGCCTTATTCTCGCCTTTATATAAAATGGCTCCTGATCTTTGCGCCCATTTTTCAATCTGCTCAACAGCAGCAGCTCTGAATGTATCACAAGCAGCTATGGCTACTTTTTTTCCCTGGGCAAAGCTATTGGCAGCCATTTTACCAATTGTTGTCGTCTTCCCGTTACCATTAACACCGCATACTAAAATGATATTTAATTTACCATCTTCTAGCTTAAAACTATGATCTTGTTGACTTAAAATCTCTTCAATAATTCCGCTTAAATCATTTTTTATCTCTTCGGAAGTTACTTCTTTATCAAATTTGTGCTTTCTAAGAGAGGTAATAATTGAGCTTGATACACTAGTTCCAATATCAGCAAATAATAGTAAGTCTTCAAGCTCTTCAAGAGCGTCATCATCTAGCTTCTTCTTGATAAATAAGTGCTCAATACCACTTCCAATCTTACTAGAAGTTTTACTAAGTGCAGCTTTTAATTTACTAAAAAATCCGGTCATATTTTTGTCTTTTTAAATAATAGCGCTATCTTGCACTTGATGTGCCTCGCGTATCTTTGAGTTATGCTCAGGATTGCCTGGTTCCGTCATGCTGAACTTGTTTCAGCATCTCTTTCCGCTGCATGAGATACCGAATCAAGTCAGGTATGACGGTTATTTTTATTCCCGACACTAGTGGGTCAAGCCCAGCATAACGACCTTATTTTTCTTTATGGCCAAAGATCACCAGTTTAGCATGATAGTACTATTTACTAAGAAATTGATTCTTATACTTATCAAGCAAAGTCTTCATCTGATTTATATCAAGACTTTGATCTAAATTCCTATAATCTACTGAACCAGAACTTGCTATTAAAAGGTCTACAGTATTTTTTAGAATAGCATTTTTATCTCCAATGGCATTGGAAATCACGACTAATTGATCATGAACATTCATCATATAGTAGGAAATTGCTAAACGCAGTATATCTTGAGCTGCATCCATATTATCTCCAACCCGAGATACTAAATCATCAAAATCAGGCATTACCTGGTCAGCATATTTATTCCAATATTTTGCCTGGAATAGAGCTTCACGTCTAATAACCTCTCCATCTTCAGAATTATCATCCTTTAAGTACAATAAAGCATCATCATACCTCTCTAGAGTAATTAAAGCTTGAGCGCGTAACCTAACTCTATACTGGTGTTCATTAAAATTAACGTTATCTTTATCCGTCTCATCTAAAACTAATATCGCTTCAGATGGCTTTTTATCCATCATTAAAATAACAGCCAAATTATCGGCATTAGTTACTCTTTTTTCACCTTGTAACCTATATGTAATTTGATGACGTAAAAGTTCAGATGCGTTCTCAAGCAAATCAAGCTTTACTAATCTTTTTGCAATACTAATAATTACATCATCTCCTTGCTCACCGATTGGGTTTAGTTCTTTAAACTCATAAAATAAAGCAACTATAGTAAAATCATCCATTTCCTCACCTAAACCACCAGGAAGAAATACTTCATTAAAAATCCTTGCCATTTCAGAAGTAATATAAAAATTACTGACTTTATTACTAAACGCCGTTTGAGCATATTGGAATGTTCTTAAAGAATTCAACATATCTTTTGAATCTCGGTAATAGGAAGCCAATTGCAGCAAAATTTGATACTCTAATTGATCACCGCGCCAACTAAATCTTAACTTCTCTAGTGATTCTGCTGCTTGAGAAGGTGTAATTTCTTCTTCTTCCACTTGAAGCTTAACCAAATCAAATTCCCCACGCACCTTATTGAACATGTCTAAATCTTGAGCAATTAATTCTCGGTAGTATTGCTTTGCCAAATTATGTTGATTTTTTTTTCTATAATAACTTGCTTTATAATATTTTAAGCTGTTGAAGTACTGGGTACCTTCAGCGGGGCTACGCACCTCTTTAAATATTCGTTCTAAAAGCTTCAAATCATTTGAAAGTAATGCTAGCTCAATTTCAGAAAAAACCAATGACCAATATTTATCATCTGAATACAGGTTAACTGTTTTAGGCATCAACTCCAAAAGACCAATCGAGCTTGGGTTAGATCCAAGAGCAAACTCATTATATTTGCTCCACATATTTATCTCCGAGATTCTTTGGATATCATGATATGTAAGTAGACTATCATAATCCTCTTTCGCAGATGAATACTCTCCTATCATGGTATAATTTACAGCCATTAAAAACCTAGCTTGTAAATTTGCTTCATAATCATTTGGTGAATATTGCTTGGCTAATTTCAATGAATCAAGTGATTCTTGATACCATTCATGTATGAAATAGAACCTAGCGAGAGCAAGATTTCTAAAAAAAGCTTCTGAATTATCTTTAGATAGCGCAGCTTCACTAATTAACCTACTTTTTTGTTGATTAAAATCTAAAATATTCAGATTTTTATCTAAATACGGTAAAATAGAAGGCATCTTTATAAATTCATCTATTGGGGATGGAAATAAATTAGCATCAATTACGTGCTCCTTAGGCAAAGCAGTATTTGAGATTACTTTAAGAGAATCTTGGTTTTTCTCTACTGTTACTTCATCACTGAGTAAAACTACTGCAACGCCTTGAATTGATTTTAATAAGCTATACTCAATGGAGTCCCTTTGCACAGAAACCCTACTACCTCCAGTCATAACAGGGAGAGCTTTAATAACATCGCCAAGTTCTGGATCTTCGAAAGTAATAATTTCATTCTTGGCAAAATTACCTTTTAAAAGGAATCCATCTTGTCCAGTCAAAGGTTCTGGTGTTAGTATATTTTGAGCTCGCCAATTTTTATCTTCTTTAGTTCCAACTCTGACATTCCAACCAGATTCAATCTGATCTATTTTTGCCTGGTTCAAACTAGGATCAACTGCCATACGCATGACCGTACCCTTGTCGCTTGGAATTAGCTCAAATTTGCTAAACACCCCTCCTTCTTTAAACGAAAATACTTTCTTTTGGTCAAACACAATCCAAATATACTTACCTCTAAAAAAAGCAGCAACCTTACTATCTTCATTACCAAGATTAAATGATAGAACATGCTCTCCAGAGCTATTTGAATATTTAATAGCCCCAGGGTCGTTATTCGCAGCGCCTATAGTAGATAAGTCTTCTTCTTTGACGTTGTTTGCTTTGAATTTAATGGCATCTAACTTTTCACCATTAATAATACTTTGATATACAAGGTCTTCTTTAACAGTAAAGTTAATTCTCTGCTTGTTAGCAGTCGATTTAATACCACTGGCAAATTCATTAAATTTACCTGGATTTACGATATTGAATTCAGAGGGAATATTTATTGAAGCAGTAACATTATTGCCCGTAGCTTTTAAGTCAACTATTTGATCTTTATCATGATAAAAAACAAAAATAACATCCTTGCCAAAGGCTTTTGCTTCAATTTGTATTGGCAATACAGCTTTGGCAGCTTGCACAAACAACAAACATGTCAGAAATAATAGTGTTTTTTTTATATTAATCATCAATTTATCGAATGCACTAGAATTCCCAGGTTGGGATTGTTTAACAAAATATTATTAATATACATTAAAGTAAAGATAATTCTTTCTAGATAAGCGGACTTGCCTCTCTACTGAGACGTCCAACCACCATCCATTGAAAGCGAAGTTCCTGTTATTGAAGCAGCTTCCTTGCTGCACAGGTAATATGCTAGTGACGCCACCTCTTCGACCTCAACAAATTTCTTAGTTGCTTGAGCACCGAGAATAATTTTGTCAATTACCTCCTCCTCAGTCATACCTCTGGCCTTCGCTGTATCAGCTACTTGACCGAGCACAAGAGGAGTTTTAACATATCCTGGGCATATTGCATTAACAGTAATACCATCTTTTGCAACTTCAAGAGCTGCCGTTTTAGTTAACCCCAACATTCCATGTTTTGCAGCAACATAGGCTGATTTAAATGGCGATGCTACAAGTGCATGTGCTGACGCTATGTTAATTATTCTGCCCCATTTTTTCTTTTTCATATGTGGTATGGCACTCTTAATAGTATAAAATGATGCTATCAAGTCTACCCTCATTATCGCTTCCCATTTTTCCGGAGGGAAGTCTTCAATTGGAGAAACAAACTGAATTCCAGCGTTATTAACAAGAATATCAATAGTTTGGAACTGATTTATAACATTCTTAAACATAGAATCAATTTCTTCTGGTTTTGATAAATTAGCTCCATCAAACAAAACCTCAGTCGCTCCAAGGGATTTTAGTTCTTGAATTATATCATTCACTTGCTTAAGGTCAGCAAAGCCATTGATAACAATCTTTGCTCCACTGCTAGCAAATTTCTTTGCAATTCCAAAACCAATACCACTTGTTGAGCCTGTAATTATAACGACTTTGTCTTTCATAAACACTAAAACCATTTTTGTTTTTTAAAAATAACTTATATAAAGTATAATAACCGATTAACCTGAGTTTCGCATAAGGAAATTAGAAAAAATCATTCATAATTTAGGGATTTTTTAGTAAAAAATGTTCTAAAAAGCGGAGTTTAGTTACTCTAAATGAGCATTTTTAGGTTGTTTTTTGGTAAAAAAGCACAAATTGTGGGTAGGTTTTTACCATTTCCTTATGCGAAACTCAGGTTATTATTACTAATATAAAAAAGATTAAAAGATGCAACTCATTGAAATCGAAAAAACAAATTCAACCTCTGTGTCCTGCAAAGGTAAAGAATCACCATACGACCACCCAAAAGTATATCTTGAAATTAATCCAGAACTTGCTAGAGTTGCATGTCCATATTGTGGCAAGACCTTTGAACTGTTGCCACATGGCTAGTCATCCTGAACTTGACTTAAGGACCTCGGGCAACACGGCGTCATCCTGAACTTAGATTTAGCGAAGCCCTGCCTCTTAGCCTTGGGATCTCAGACAACAAATAAGATACCGCAAGTCCGGTATGACGTTGGATGTGCTTTTTATGACGGTGTTTTTAGTCGACCACAAAAAAGTCTAATGACGGTATAATTTTCTAAATTGAACAGACTAACACTTGTGAACAAGAAAAGTTTTATAATTTCAGTATTTACTGTATTCGTGCAATATTACGATTACCATTTATTTGGTTTTATGGCCGCGAATATTGCTTCATATTTCTTTCCGTCTGATGAGATAATTACCCAACTGCTCAATACATATCTTCTGATGGCAATTGCAATGGTTGCAAAGCCTCTTGGGTCTATAGTTTTTGGCAAGATTGGAGATTTAAAAGGTCGGTCAAATAGTTTTAAGGTTAGTTTATTCGGGACATCGGCAGCTTCATTTATACTTTTTATTGCCCCCTCCCACGAATCAGTAGGTATTTTATCAGCTTTTATTTTGCTTTTATGCAGAATGTCAATTTGTGCATTTGTTACTTCAGGCTCTGATGGAGTACGAATTTACATCTACGAGCACATATCTGCCTCAAGGAGGTGTCTAGGAGTTGGCATAACTACACTTTTTACACAAGCTGGATCACTTACCGCATCATTATCAGCCTGGTTTTTTACACAAAATTATTTACCGAACTATAGCTGGAAATTTGCTTTTCTGGTTGGAGGTGTCTTAGGTCTTATCGCTCTACTTGCCATGAAAATCACTAATTTTTCTGATCATAAGCAAATGCATGAAACCGATGGTTTCTCTGAGTTTCAGAACTTGTCGTTAACCAAGATTATTAGAACTAATTGGAAACTATTTTTGCTATGCATAGTTCTCGCGGGAAGCATAGGTAGCACAAATCAATTTCTAATAGTGTTCTTTGGAACTTATAATTTTGAAATTATTGGCACAATTGATCGCTCGTCCATGCAAAAAACTATCTCACTAGCAATCATTGCTTACATGATATTTAGTGTTGTAGGTGGACATATAGCAGACAAATTAGGTCCATATATCGTAGCAAAATTTGCAGTATTTGCAGTACTTGCTTGTTCAATTTTATTATGTTTATACCTAAATAATAGGATACTAAACGAATGGGTTTTTATTGGCATTGCAACGCTGATGCCTTTTATAACAATGCCTGCTGCAGCGATTTTTAAACAATCAATACCAGCAGCTATAAGATATCGACTATTTTCTTTAAGTCACGCTATAGGGTCGGTTGTAATATCAGCACCTACCGCATTTTTATCTACTTTTATCTATCATAAAACTAATATTATATGGCTACCAATTGTTTATTTTATTTGCACAATAATAATGATATTCTTGGCTCTGCATTACTTAAACAAAAAAAATACTATAGCTTTGACAGTTGAATTATAATAAGTCAACTCTCTTTGCTATAAATAATACATAGTACTATTAGTAAATTAACTTGAGTCAGGATAGTGATAAAGATACTTTCAAACAGCACCATAAATAAGATATCTGCCGGTGAGGTCATCGAAAGGCCATCTTCAGTAGTTAAAGAACTGGTAGAAAATGCTATCGATGCTGGCGCTACAAAAATAAGCATTACTTTGGAGTGCTCTGGAAAAAATCTTATTGTTATAAAAGACAATGGCTTTGGCATGACTAAAGATGAGCTAGAACTAGCCATTTTGCGCCACGCCACGTCTAAACTTGATGAAGACGATTTACTAAATATAAATAGCTTTGGTTTCCGCGGCGAAGCTTTGCCTTCAATCGGAGCTATCAGTAAATTTAAAATTACTTCTAAAAAGCGTGGGAGTAATTCTTCTTACTCTTTAAGCATTATTGGTGGCAAAATTGAACCAACGATACTTGCAAATATAAACGAAGGAACGATCATAGAGGTTCGTGATTTATTTTTTGCAACTCCGGCAAGATTAAAATTTTTAAGATCAGACAAAACGGAGCTTGCATCGATAGTTCTCGTGGTAAAGAAAATAACCCTAGCTCACCCTGCTATATCATTTACACTTTCTCATGATGGTCGAGAAATTATAAACGTTAAAAGCCGGGAACATCCAGATGCTGGAATACCAAATCCCAGATTAAATGAGACAAATGAATTTCAGGACGAGCTTGCGCAGCCTATACTTATAGGTGAGCACAAGGGAGATCCGCAAAATTCGTTGTGTCAT
>JANNVO010000050.1:0-36632 GCA_031414475.1 Rickettsiales bacterium | reverse complement strand
ATTTTACCTTTCATTAGGCAATTTGCTATCGTTGATCAAGAATGGTTTTATAATAGTAATTATAAAAATATTATTTCTTGGCTTAAAATGATGACAGATAATACTGATTTTCAAGATATCATCATGGCCAAGCATGAGCCTTGGCAAGAATCTAATAAGTTAGTATACTTATTTAGTCCTAATTAAGACGTATTTTTTCCTAAAGCAGAGAACCAATGCTGATTTTGCTATTTGCAACAGAGCCCTATTTTCGATGATTCACAATATATAAGTGAATATGCCAGATTTATTCTGCGCTCACATAGTGATAACAGTCAGGCAGATAAATACCGAAGAAAACTATCCGAGCTACAAAACAAAGTCAGTGCAAGTGTTGTTGCAGGTCTGGCTAAAACTGGTAAGCAAGAGGATATCACTTTAATGCAAACCATAAAAATCCTAAGATCAGAGCAGCTGCCTTATCTGGGCTTAATCGTTTGGGAGCAGAAGGTGTTGATAATTTGTATCTGCTAGGGATTCAAGACGACAATGGAAAGGTTAGAAATATCTGTATCTCTATCTTACTAAAGGCTGACTATAGATACTTAAAAAGAGAGTTAAAGGATATACTAGCAAAAGGTAATATCAAATCACAAAAAGGTGCGTAAAGGTACTAATAAATTATGAAGCTCTAGATAGCCTTTTTTGCATTCTGCTGACGCTCGCATACACTCCCGAAGAACTAAAAATAATAGCATGGCAGTATCTGGCTTCTTGGCATCGTCAATATGCTACAAGGCTTTGGTTTGGCTTTAGTGATGATACATACACGCAAACACTACATTTGCTAACTAAACTAAGAGAAACAAATATAGAGCCACCATATCAAGCATTGGCTGCTTGGAATGATCTACCAAGCATTATGAAAACTATAAAGAAATAATTTAGTGAATTAGAGGACTGTAAAAATTAGTGTATAGCAGATTAGCGCTAATTAATGTATTGACATAATACATACAAATAGAGTACATTGTAATAATATAAATAATTAATAGGTGTATAAAATAATGAGCAACGCATTAGATAAATATGAACAAGAGATTGAAGATAGTTTTAATGCTCAGAAAAGTATAAAAGCCAAGCACTTAATAGATAATTTTCAGACAGCCGCTGCTAAACATTTAAAAAGTAAGAAATCTATTACTATAAGAGTTGCGAATCATGACCTTGAGGCGATCAAAATTAAAGCTTCAAAAATGGGATTGGCATACCAAACTTATATTAATATGTTAATCCATCAAGCTGCCTCTAAGATTTAATTTTTGAATAGAATGAATTTTAGATATAATTATGAGAAAAACTCTCAATTGCTAGAAACTAGAGGAATTGGTTTTGAAGAAATAATTCAAGCTATTTCCGAAGGAAATATATTAGATATTAGAAAACATCCTAATGAACTTAAATATCCCAATCAAAATATCCTCTATGTTCGCGTATTAGAGGAAGTGTATGCTGTTCCGTTTATAGAAGAAGAAAATGACTGTATTTTTCTAAAAACATTATTTCCTAGCAGAAAAGCAAGAAAAGAATTTTTAGGCAAATAATTTTGCCTAAATAGAGTGTACCCCAACTAGACATAACCACCCTACCCTTATCTCCGTCCGTTTAGGGTCGTTTTTACCATTACTTGACATATTCCGTTTGGGGTCTTAGAATTTATGTTGACATATTCATAAAATAAGCATAGTATTTTATTATTACATACTTAATTTAGTATATCTATACAAATACAATATGCATATTCTGTGAAATGATATACTATTATAATTGATATGCATAAGTAAATTAAACACTATTATATATTATGATCAGCAAAACTCTTTCCATAGGTTCTAGGGGACAAATAACGCTTCCTAAGAAGTTACGTGATTTATTTAAAACTAATACCATTGTACTTGAGCTAGTTGATAATCAGCATGCTGTAATTTCTCCAGTTCCTGATGTAGGAGGAGCAATTTCTGAATTTAAGAAAGAAACAGATTTCTCTTTCGATGAAATACGTAATAATGCATGGATTGATTCTACCAAAGCAAGAGAAGATCAGTAATGAAAAAATATATAGTAGATACCAATTTTATACTTCGTTATTTACTCGCTGATAATAAAGACCAATATAAAACAGCAAAAACTATCTTTGATCAGGCAAGAGATGGTAGGGTACAAATTAAACTTGAACAATCTGTGTTTGTGGAAACTATTTTTGTTCTATCCTCATTTTATAAAATCCCTAAAAATAAGATTATTGAAATCATGCATTCGTTTTTATCTTATAAGGGCATAGAAACAGAAAAAGATTTATTTCATAACGCCTTAGAGATATATCAAAATCATAACATCCATATTGTAGATTCTATTATCGCCGCTAGAAGTGTACTAGATAGTATTCCAATACTGACATTTGATAAAAAACTCGAACTAATACTGCAAAAATGACCGGCAAAAATATAGGCTATATCAGAGTTAGTACTATCGAACAAAATCTTGAGAGACAACTTGAGGGAATAAAATTGGATAGGAGCTTTACAGATAAAGTATCTGGCAAATCGGTTGACCGCCCTGGCTTGCAAGAAATGCTTGCATATGTACGTGATGGTGATACTGTCATTGTTCATAGCATGGATAGGCTGGCACGTAATGTTGACGACTTAAGGCAAATTGTCAAAGGCTTAACTGCTAAACAAGTGAGAGTTAAGTTTATCAAGGAAGCCTTGGAATTTACCGGTGAAGATTCTCCAATGTCCAACCTACTCCTTTCAGTTATGGGCGCATTTGCAGAGTTTGAACGCACTTTGATTAAAGAACGTCAAATGGAAGGCATAGAGCTTGCCAAAAAACGTGGCATATACAAAGGGCGAAAAGCCTCACTATCAGACGAGCAAATTGTACAACTTAAGCTACAAGTCGATCTTGGCAACAATAAATCTGAGCTTGCTAAAGAATTTAGCATCAGCCGAGAAACGCTCTATAAGTACTTGCGAATAAGCATTTAATACGGTGCTGTTGCAAATAGCCTAAGATAACGTACGTTATTTTGAACATCTGTATAATTATTTTAGGATAACAAAACTAATATGATTGATCCAAAGCTCAATAACCAATGGAAATTTCCTAATCCAATTTATACCAATCTTGAAGTCGTTAAGAAACTTATATATGACCCCTGTCAATTTGAATGTTCTGATCTAACATTTGAAACGGAAAGCCTAGAATATGCGGCCTGTTCTTTTAAGTTAAATTCAATGCGTGTAAAATTTCGGGTAGCTAAAATCACCCCCACAAAAATTGGACAATTTGTTACATTATGGAAACGAGTTAATAATGGGCCAATTCAGCCCTATGATATTAGTGATGAAGTTGAATTTTTTATCATAACAACTCGCAAAAACAATAATTTTGGTCAATTTGTGTTTCCAAAATCTGTTTTATACCAATATGGAATTATATCAAACAATGGTAAAGGTGGTAAACGAGCGATTCGAGTATACCCACCATGGGATATAACTATAAATCCTCAGGCAAAAAATACTCAAACTTGGCAGTTACAATATTTTCTAGAAGCTCAAGAAAATATCCCTATAGATATAGGCAGAACAAAAAATCTTTTTAATCAAAAGATTGTTCTATATCTATGAACTCATTGCTAAATTGTTTGTTTAGCTATACAAATGAAATATAGAGCCATGTGCGTTTTTATTTGCAAAACAGCGCCCTATTACAACCATTAAAAGTTTACACGCACGTTAACCGAACCATTCACCCCAACATATTTCTTAACAAAACTTGTGTCCGCAGCCACTCCATAATCCATCATACCGTAACTAGCTTTTAAGCTAGTGCCAAGATTATAATATGTTTTTTGTGGCTTTTCCTTGCTACCTGGTAATGCAGGAATACCAGGTATCTTTATATCAACCCTTGGCCCCTTTCCTATCAAGTCGTAACGAACAGATCCATGTATCTCAGGAATAATAGAAATATCCCACACTATAAATGGCAACCCCGTTACTCTCAAACCACCAACAATATCAAGCTTCTGAGAGGCTTGTTTAGTTACGCTCAATAACTGTGGCCCGCTGCCCCGTTCTTTATAGCTAGTACCATTAATTCTGCTGTACCCTAAACCCAACATTGGCGTAAGAACAAGCTGATTATTCACCAGCTGATTATATCCACCAATGACCTCACTAGCAAATGTCATCGAGCTATATTCAGCTGAAGCAATGCCATAAGCAGTTGTTGAAATCCTACGTTGTTCTTTGTTTTTAACGTTACTTGATCCAATACTAAATACTCCTTGTCCAAACCAGTTATTACCGAATTGATAATTAGTATATGCTGAAAATAAGGTTGTACCAACTTTGGTCTTATCACCGGATTTGAAATCTTTATGCTTAATGTCAGCGTTCATTGCCGTCACTGCTAAACCGAGAATCATCTCCTCATTAGCTTTGGTATCAAACCCAAATGTTCCACCATAACCATCTGATTTATAGCCAGCAGAATTTCCACTCATCTTCTGAGTGCTTTTCGAATAGAATGGAGTTGCCCAGATTCCGTAGCGATCAGACTCATCACCAGCTGCAATACCAGAAAGTTCATTAGCACTTACTTTTGTAGATGTAGCTTTTGGCGCCTCTAAATTCGTATCCACACTGCCGCTAGGTGCCACTCCAATAGTTGACGAGTTCGAAGGAGTAAATGATGCTCCTTGCGTCTGGCCTGCACCTGAAATATCTGACCTCGGAACAAATGCCGAAGCAAAAGACACTACATCAGATAGCCTTGCATTGATTTGTCCTCCCATTGTTGATACATTTCTAAAAGTATCGGATACTGCTACATTGGCTGTAATATTTGATAATCTAGAGATTGCCTCTGAGACAGCAACCTCATCGATAGTACCATCAGGCAGTACAAGCGTGTTCAAAACATTTATAACGTTATTTCCCTGCGTCCCTGGTACAAAATTTTCAAATGCTTTGGCTATTTTTTGTGTAACTACATTACCTAAACCTTGATTGATTGCAGCATTACTTATGACCGAAGCTATTTGAGTTTCGCTGGTTAGTGTTAAACTACCATCAGCTGCTATTTCATTTCTCCACTTGACAAAAGCTCCACCATTCTTAGTTACCGCGATCTTAATGAGGCTAAGATTTAATGTGCCGCCATTATTTTTAATTAAAGTGACCTTATGCTGATTAATCGGAACAAAAGCCAAACCATCAACTTCAATAGCTAATGTACCGTTCAAAGTAATATTACTTCCAGCGCCGGCAACTAAATTCCCTAAATCCACACCATTTATTGTTGTGGTAATAGTTGAAGCGCTATTAAACGCAACGTTCCCATTGCTCAACGTCAAGTCATGCGCACCAAGACCAATCGTTGCTGCAGTAAAAGTAGCTGCCCCATCAAAAGTTGCCGCTTTTGTCAGATTAATTGTGCCATTAACAGCGATTGCATCCGCATACACATTAGCATTTATTGTGGATACTTGAGCTGCCACAAAGTTAGCTTGCGCAAGGCGAGCACCAACAACTCCAACATCAGCTTGGATACCAGTGCCTTCAAAGTTTGCGATACCTTTACCAGTGCCCCCGTTTGAAACTAGTCGCACCATTAAATCTCGAGCACCAAAATTAGCTGTGGATGCAGCAGAAGTAGCAAATTTAATTTGGTTTGCATCGATTACATCAGTAAATGTCGCATTCCCATTGTTTAGAATTGATATATCATCTGCATAAACACTACCAACAGTCTTAGTCACATTAAAGTTCAATTCTTTTAACCTAGCTCCAACGCCGCCGATCAAGATAACATCTGCCCCAGCAGTGTTAAAATTAACAATTCCCTCGCTGGTCGTTTTAGTGGTTATATTAGCCGCAAAATTTGCCGTAGTTACATTCACCTTTCTGTCGCCACTTATATGCAACGTACCGAAATTTGAAATATTTCCTGTAATTGTCTGGTTTTTATCAATTGTTAATTTACCACCAGCAATACCAATAATATTTGTTGCTCCAAGGTCATATGCTGTTGTTATAACACGCGAAGCGGCTGAGAAATTTAACCTTTGACCAGTTGCAGGAGCCGCTTTAAAATCAACGCTGCCAGCACCATTAAACTCAATTTCCGTAAACGCCTGCACTCCACCGACAGCGCCATTTACTTCTACAGCCGCACCATTGATAAATTTCAAGTTCTGAGCATTACCATCAGCCGTTCCATCAAGAGAAGCCACAGTTACAGCTCCACCAACTTGTAACGTGCTAACACCAGCAACAGTTACGGCTCCAAGTACAGTACCGAAAGTACCCAGCGCCCCACTAACTGATGAACTACCCAGGAATTTCACAATTCCGGCCGCGCCGCCTGCTGTAGTGTTAAAGCCGCCGATTAGATTGAATCCATTAGCAAGTTCTAGGCGCGAATTAAGAGCCGAATCAGCCAGTTGAATCTCTGGCACAGTATAAGCACCAGCTCCAAGAGTCACTATTTTGCCACCTCCAGCAGCAACTGCTGTAATCTTGCCAATATTAACAGTTTTAGTTGCAAACAAATTTAAATTATTAGTGCCTCCAAATGTGATCTGAGAATTTGCACCATTTGTGATATCATCAAGATTTAAGTCCTTACCCGTCGCAACAGTGATAGTTCTCGTTTTACCATTAATATCAAGCGTTTTTGTCGAGACATTTTCTGTAAGCGCTAAAACACCCCCATCTGCAGTAAATTTGATCATAGTAGCATCAGCAACCCCAGTATCTACCGCTCCTAGAGTTACATTTGCCGTAGAGCTAATCGTAATATTTTTTGCAAACACTCCAGTATCAATAATCACAGATTGATCTCCAGAGATTAATAAATTTCCTAGTCTTAAAATAGCTGATGTACCAATAGTTTCCGCTGCATTTTTAGTAACCGTTATGGTTTTAAGCAACGTCGCATTTATTTCCAAATTACCTTGCTTATCAACAGCCCCGCCCGGTGCCAAGCTTGTTTTTAATGTAAATATAGCGTGATTCGCACCAGTGACGTTCGTCAGTTTTAGTAATGAATTGGCATGCTCAAAAGAAAGAGCCTTACCCGCATCGAGTACACTAATAGCAGCTTGCCCTTCAGAATCTAAAATTAGAGTGCCCCCACCACCAGCTTCACCAATATTTGTTGTCGCAACAGTAAAAGCAGTTTTAGTCAGAGAGTTTAGCGTTGCTCCATTGCCAACAGTAAGCAAATCAACATTCGTTATATCGACCAGCGCGGTGATTTCGGATGTACCGTTAACCCCGCCAATAGTAGCTCGTAGCTCAGCAATTTTATTAACACCGGTACCAAGAGTTTTAAGAACACCAGCTGTAGTTAAGGTCGCCTTCTGACCATCGCCATTAAGAATAACTATACCTTTCCCATTCGCACCTGGATCGATATGGTTTAGCAAGGTAAATACACGAGCAGCCGTATTAGCAGTTAATTTCAGCACCGAATTCGCATTAGCAAATGTCGTGAGTCCTATGTTCATAGCTCCGCCTGGTCTGTACTCCAGCTCACTTGCTACACCAATAGTGGTAAGAATTAAGCTGCCTGCTGATACATCAGTTGCTAGTAATTTTGCTCCATCGCTAATTTCCAGCAATTCGGAGCCAATTCCAGAATTCAGAGTTACTAGATTAGTACCTGTTACAGTAATTGCTCTTAATGTATTACCACCAGCGACTCCAAGAGGTCCACCGGTAATAGTCAACAACGAGCCTAAAGCAGTTGCATTTAATATTATTTTACCAGTATCCCCGGCCCCTGGATCAAGCGCAGCATTAAAGGTGGCCGTAACGGCTACCCCGTTGCTTGAGTTGAATTTCAGCACCGAATCATTACCACCGAATGTTATCTTACCATTGTTGCCAGTTAAATTTATAGCTTCAGTAGCTCCTGTAAACTCTAGAGTCTGTGCATTAGCTATGTTCACACTTGAATTGGCAGTAGCAATGATCAGAGTATCAATCTTTGCTCCAGCATCTAATTGCGCCTTAGTTTTAAGACCAGCCAAATCAAGCGTTGCTGCTTTGAGTAAACCACCAAATGTTACAAGCTTAGCAGCACCAACACCACCATCGCCATTTAATTGAACCAGTGTAAGCGCCTTAGTTTTACCAATCTTACCAGTTACGGCGCCTTCTCCATCAAATCTCAGCGTACCATTTGCTCCAACAGTACTATTCACGGCTCCGGTGATAGTCTTACCATCAGCCAAAGTAAACGTTCCTGCATTATTGGCAAAATCGATGTTTCCCATTATGTTACTGGAGTTGTATGTTCCAGCAGCAGTAAATGCCACCTTCCCCGTCACGTCGCCTGCTACAGTAACAACAGCGCCAAGGTGACTAACCTTGATAGTGGTAGCTTTTACTGCAGCACCATTACCTAAATTAACCGCTCCCGCACCGTTTGCTTCTATCAGCGCAAGTGGATTCGTTGCACCAATGGTATTATCAACTACACCGGCCCCTTCAAAGATTAGCTTTCCTTTAGGTCGTATCCCCCTGCCCACCGTATTATCAATTGTTGCAAAAAGAGTTTGGCCATCACTTATGACCAAAGTTGCATCAACTTTACCCTTAAAGTCAACAGCCGACAAAGCTGAATAGTTATTAACGTGAGCTGGTACGCCACCGGCAGCAGAAAAAAACCCAATGGCTCCACTATCAGTTCCGGATAAAGTGATAGTTTTTGTAGCATTAAATTGTATTGTAAGCTTGTTTGCCCCTCCAGGAAGGGCTAAAACATTCCCACCAGCCCCTAAATCAACAATTGAACCAATAGTTGCATCTTCTGTAATAAATAATGATTTTCCAATATTATTATTACCATGAGTATCAATACCAAGGATATTTACACCAGCTACATTGACTCTGACATTTTTAACGCCAGCAAATTCTAATGTTGAGCCTGTAACGAAAGCTCCCCCGCCATCAAGATTTCTGCCGGTAGTAAAATTAGCTTTGCCAGCCGCTAAATGCTGTCTAGCAGCTGCAGCCCCTGCATCATTTACACAACCAGCAATTACTGCCATGGTTGATGCTGTCGCTAATAAATTCTCAAAAAACTTTCTTCTATTATTTGTCATAAATTAATAACTCAATAAATTTTGTATGTTAGTTAATTATAATGACTTGATTTATTAAGTTATTCTATGATTATTAGTTTAGATTTAATAATTTTAATAATTTTTTATAACAAAAAAGACATGCTGATCACCAAGAATATTAAGGTTGTGATGCTGTTAGATAGTTATCTTTTTAGGTAGTGTCGCATGTGTTGTTAAGGAGATAAAAAGTTGGTATAGTGGAACAAAAAAGTTTAAAAATGCCACTTCATACTTCTGCCTGATTACTCAAATATTTTAAAGGATTGTGACGCCGAGCATGGTGTAGGAGTAGGAGGTGCGCGTCCTCTATAGGCGGCTCTGTTGCAAACAGTCGCATATAGAAATAAACTAGTCAAGATTGCCGCACTTTGTTTATAATTATTATTATAAATATATACCAATATACAGCGTAATATTTAATCAACTATAAACGTTCGTTTATTTTATAATTAATGCGCCCCTTCAACAATAGCATTTTTTGCATTGCTAAATACATATAAATACATTATACTACATCTAAATACATAAGCAAACAGGAAGAACTATGAGTACTATTACCGCAAGAATTCCAGACTCTTTAGACAAAGCTTTAACAGAAGTAGCTAAATCAACGGAAAGGTCTAAAAGTTTTATAGTTTTAAAAGCAATTCAAAATTATGTTTTAGAACTACAAGAAGATATAGAAGATTATAACGATGCTATAAAAATATCAGCTCAAAATGAGCCCACTGTTAACTTAGAAACCGTTATAAAAGAATTAGGGTTTACTGACAAGTTTGGTCTAAAAAGTGAATGAATGGCAAATCACTTTAACTAAAAGTGCTCAAAAAGAACTAACAAAGCTAAGTCCTAACGCTCAAGAGCTTATTTTACATTATCTGTATAATGATGTGTTAAAACTGAAGCATCCTAAATTACTAGGCAAAGTATTAAGACATCATTTAAAAGGTTACTGGCGCTACCGAGTGAATAAATTTAGAATTGTTTGCGAATTACAAGAAGACAAGCTAATTGTTCTAGTAATAAAAATTGCTAAGCGTGATGTTGTTTACGAAGATTAAAACCGTCGCTTGTAACAATATCATTTTGCTCAGGGCTTAAGACCCAGCCCCTCTGTAGTTTTAAACGTCTGCTGTATTATCAGCTAACCCCCGGGATATGGCCAAAGGCAATGGGATTTGCTTTTACAGTAGGACAAATGCCTAAATTTATTATTGCTTTGCCATATTTATTATTGATACAATCCATAGCAACTGATACCCCATGTTTCTTAGTAATAATACCTATCTCAACAAACGTCAGCTGGCGCGGCTTTTCTATTAATCCGGCTAATGAGACTGCTACTTGATGGATGTTATTAATTTTATTTTGCTGGATTAACCGATCCCAAATATTAAGTAATTGCTTTAAAATTGTTGCATTATCACAAGCTGGGGATATTTTGGCGGAGGATTTATAAACTACCCTATTGGTAGTTCTAATGTATAAATTTATAAAGGTAGAATATAAAGCTTTGTCTCTTAATCTCTTCGCGGCTTTCATTATCAACTCTGCTGCAACATCACGAGCAGCATTAACATTTCTTATCTCAGGAGCAAGTATCCTACTATGGCCTATTACCCTATTTTTAACTGCATACTCTGATAACTCGTAGCCCCTCAAATACCAACATTTTTTACCATATACACTACCCCAAATAGTCTGTAGATGGCCACTGCTACATCCATATAACTTCTCTACGGTATCTATGTTAGCCAAGTAAAGTCTTTTCAGTATCCTATGCCCTATTCCTAGTATATCCCTTAAAGAAAGACCAAAAAGTTTTGTTGGTATATCTTCTGGTTTGATAACAGATAGCCCATCAGGTTTTTTCATTTCAGCTGCTATTTTGGCTAAGTACTTACTTGGCCCAATACCAATTGAACAAGTGATGTAATCTCCTACATTCTGTTTAATAGCTAGCTTAATAGCTTGAGCAAGTCCGATAGCCTCCTCTTCTTGTTGATATTTTCCTGTTAACCTACCTACTCCTTCATCAATAGAGCATACGTAATCTATACACATTAGTTTGTTAACTTCAGCAAAAATACGCTTATGATATTCTACATATAGCTTATGCCTAACTGGTACATAAATAAGTTCAGGACAAAGTTTTTTGGCTTCGTAAATCTTAGTACCTGTTTTAATACCTTTTAGCTTTGCTTCATAGCTAGCAGCAATAGCGCAAGTAGAGTCGGACAACAATGGAACAACAGCTATAGGCTTCCCCCGAAGAGAATGGTCTACTTGTTGTTCGATAGTAGCAAAGTAGCTATTAAGGTCAAAGTACAACCAATTCAGACCATCGACTTCTTTAAGCATCACCGTACCTTCCTGACAATTATAACCTTGATCCCATATCAATTTTGATAATTGTACATTATTCTAATGCAATAAAAAAGCTTTTTAAAGTTTTAGCTCACAGTAGCTTCAACAAATACAGTGAGCCTCCTATAGATAAATTTGGTTTTTTTTAATTGCAATAATGCGCATAAATCATGATAGAGTAATAACTAATAATACTTATACTATTATGCTCCCGTTATGGGATCAACGCTTTATTATACTTGAGATTTAAGTTTAATAATATAAATGCTTATTATTGTATATAGTATACTATATACAATATATTATATAATATATAAATTAGGGCATAGCTGTGGATTTTATGTTGCTTTTGAAAATTAATATTTCTGTACAATGCTTATAAGATTACTTATATTTACTTAGTATATTTATATACACAATACTGTATGTTGTACACTTTATATAGTATATTGTATAAAGTATAATTATATAAGAAACTTTATACATACTATATATTTAAGTAAATTGAACTTAACTATATTGGTTTATAATATTATACATAGTATACTGTACACTTTATATAATATATTGTATAATATTAAACGTATTGTGTATTTGTATGTTACTCGTATCGCGGGTTAATGCTTCATATACTACGACTATAAAATATTTATATTTACTTTGCCTATCTATATAGATTATATTTTATACTTTACACTATATAGTTTATACAGGAGATATTTCAATGAAAACTAAAATTTTAACCTTAGCTACTAGCAAGGGAGGGGTAGGTAAATCTACTCTAGCACGTAATTTAGCTGCGCATTGGGTTAACATTGGCCACAAAGTAGCAATAATCGACGCTGATCCTCAAGGAAGTATTATAAATAGGCACAATCCTGATGGTCCTTTAAGTAAATTAACAGTTATAGCAGAGCCGGAGGAAAATGTTTCTAATGTTATTGACGAGATTAAAGGTCAGTACTCACATATTATAATTGATACTGGGGGATTTAGAAATAGAACAACAATTCGGGCTTTGGTTAAATCAGATCTAGCAATTATCCCATTAAAAGCTTCTTCAGATGATGTAGCTGGTGCGCTTGAGACGCATACTTTAATCCAGGAATTAAATAAAACTGCCGAAAGGGCTTCCTGTCCTATAAAGTACAGATTTTTGCTAACTATGACTAGTCATGGTATAGTTTTAGCAAAACAACTAAGGTCAGAGTTAGAGACACTGGGCTATTTAGTTATAAAAGCAGAGATGTATCATCGCATTATCTATCCAGAAACTGCTATACAAGGATTATCTCCATGTATAACTGATCCAGATGGCCCAGCTGCAAGGGATATAAGCATGATAATTTCTGAAATTGACAACGTATTATAAAGTATACTTTATAAAGTATACTTTCAACAAGTAAAGAGTAAGTATTATGACTAGTAAACGTCTAGAATCCATATTAGGTAATGCCCCATCAGCGACTGCCAGAGGCGAATCAATAATCAAAGAGCCTAGTAAGAAGGCTGTTGTTAGCGCTCAATTAGAGTATACACGTATTGTAGCAACTATACCTCAAATACTTAAAGATGAAATTAAGCAGTATATAAAAAAGAACAAGGGAGATACAGAAACTACCATAATCTTAAGAGCTTTAAAAAATATGGGATTTAATGTAGATCCTTCATGGATAGTAGATAAGAGAACTACCAGATAGCAAGAATTACATAGCACTAAAATAGTGCTTAAGTTATTTATAAGGTTAAAGTTGTGTGTATAAGTTTAATTGTCACACTTTATCATTATTTAAAACTCAGAAAAACTTTTTCTTGCGTACTAAGTTATATTTGTGTATATATTTATTTGTAAGGTGTGATTAATCAAAGTTTAGTTTAAAAAATTATGGCAGTGCATAAGGAAGAGACGAAAGCATTTACAGTAAAATTTCCTGTAAGTATTGTCGAAGAAATAGACCAAATTTGTGCAAGTAATTATATCACTCGCACTTCTTGGTTAATAAGAGCGGCAAAATCCTTGCTTGAGAAGGATAGAATGAAAAATACAGACGAGTTATTAGCAAAATTTGCCGATAAGGAGAAATAATATATTTGGAGTTAAACCCTGAAGATTTAACCCCAAAAAAAACAACTAATTTGAAGTTTAATAAAATATGCCTGGACAGCCTATTTAAACATCATTCTAGTAAACTTTATTATATGTTTTTTTTGGCATAGAGTCAAGGTTTTACTCCTATTTTAGGAGTATTTATGAGCAAGACACATGTTTTTACACACTCTGTTGCAACTAAGCAATGCAATGGTGATAAGAAATATCTACTTTCGGGCAATATTGCTCCTCATCAATGGTATAAAATATTTTGTGATGAGGATGGTAATCCTGACCTTGTCTCAATTACTAATCTTGCCGACGTTCTTGCTTGGTATCGTAATGGTACATCAGATCAGTTTGGTTATAATTCTCCTAAGTTTGTAGGTGATTCTCTTTGTGTTTCCTATGATTATTTTGAAGATAAATTCGGTTTTAGGAAAGACCGGGTTAGAAGATCATTTGTTAGACTAGAAGAGCAGGGTGTTTTAAAGAGAACTGTTAAAAATATTGAATTAACACATGGTACTAGAGTTAATAGGATTTTTATTACTTTAGATATTGATTTTTTTAATTCATGCTTTTCTGATCCTGCTCTTGATATTAGGGTAAAATGTGACTTACCGACTAATGATCTTCATATTAATTCATCCGCTCTGACTCCTTGTACCTCAAATTCTATTGGATCTCTGCACCAGTGCAACCATCATATAAGTAATAAGAATAAGATTAAGAAAGATAGATCTATGATTTACGCTTCTAGTGAAGCTCAATCAAGATCTAGTTTTTTAGAAAATAGTTTAGATTTAAAAGAAAAAGCTAATAATAATCATAATAAATTTTTAGAAATAAGCACTAGTAGCATTGATAAAAATAATAATGCATTAGCATTACAAATTTTATCTGACGCTAAATTAAACTTAAATACTGACAACCAAGTTTTTTCTCAAGTTAAAAACCCAAGCATCGATAAGAAGCCAAGAAAGTTAAAAGATTTCTACCCATTAAATGTCACCGATTGTACTGAGCTACAAAGCTTATCAAAGCGAGAATTTAGTTTAAATGCGATGAATGAGATATTACTCGATATGTCAAGGCGTTTAACCCACCCGATTTTCTATAGTAAAAAGGGATTTATCAGTTATATGACCAATGCATTTAAAAAAGAAATGCGTGATGCTGTCAAAACCAGTAACGAGAGTTTTAAAATTAAGGCAAACCAAAGCCTGGAAGAGAGTAGGTCAGAGGAAATAGAAAAATATCTTACTTAAATTGAATATTCAACCCAAGTATCACCTGAGTGGCATTTAAAGAAAAAACTAGCATGTGTACTGGAATCTACAAAAGCCTATAATCTACTTAAAGCCTATAGATCAATTGCAATAGAAGGAGACACGGCAAAAATATATTTGCATAATGCGGTGCAATTATCACAAGGAGAGCTAGATCTAGTATTATCACAAGTAAAAGCAACGCATGAGCGATTTGAGGATGGAGGATATAACCCAGTTCAAAAAATAGAATTAATTATGCCAAAAGTAGCAAACAAGAACCGAAGTTCCGATAAAACAAACTCAAAACTAGAAAAATTACCAAATACTTTATGGGGCAGGGTGCGCAAGGTTCTAATAGGAGTTTATGGCGAGGCAATAGACACAAGCTGGTTCAGCAAACTTGAGGCTACCGAGGATACAGAGGAAAAAGCAATAAACTTAAAAGCCTCAAGTGAGTTTATCAAGGATTGGATTGAAAGGAACTACGAACAAGCAATTGAGCAAACAGCCGAAACAATGGGAATTAGAATAAATAGGCTTGAGTGCTGAAAATATAGGCAAGAGCAACGGAGTCAAACAAGTAAAAAGAAGTAGGTTTTGATTCACAGAATTATCCACAGAAATTGTGGACAGAAATATTTAAAGCAGAGGACTTAGAAAAAAGAAAAAAATTATAAACAAAAAAGGTTGATAAGATATTAATAGTAGTTGAAAAAGCAAATATATAATTCCACCATAAATAAATAAAGTAGTAATTTTGTAACAAATTAACTGTTTCTTAATAAAATCTAGTTATTATGCATCGATTCATAAGAAGCAAAATGCGGATACATGATTGCTATAAAAGCATTAGAAGGAAAATCATCCAATCGTTTTAAAGATAGATTGTACAATAAAGCATTTATTTGCTTGATGATAGCTGCTTTGTTAATTGTCAATATATGGCATTACAATAGAGAAAAAGAAATGGAATCTAAAATGCTTCATAATATAATAATTTCATATCAAGAAATTATTACAGCAGGTCTTATCAATAACCTCCAAAAGATATTCGCAGGATATCCAATTAGTTTTTTTGATATTAATTTAATCTTTAATATTAAGCCTTTAAATTCTCAACGATTTGATACGGAAGAAGTGAGGATCAAACCACATTCTATTGAAATTGCAAACGCGAATAATCTTATCACAATAGATATGGTCTCTTTAAAGGAGTATTTCTCTAATGTATTGCCTTCATATATACATAGTGAAATTAATTTAGGAAACGTTCAATTATTAAATAGTGATTTCATCGATAATACTTATACAAATCATACTAAGCATAAGTTAAGAAAAGACTTGGAGCTAGGTGTGATACTAAGTATAGATAAAAAATCTAGCTTTTATTTAGAAATCAATACCAAAACAGCTCGCAGTATTCAAAACGTTATGATAATTTCTACACTCTTTTGGGGGGTAATTATGCTGGCGTACTACTTAAGTTACAAAAATGTCTTAGGTAAAATAAGTTATTTAAAAGGCTCTATACTTAATGCAGAAATAAAAGTTGCAGACTATTCCCAGAGATTGGTAGTTGCTGCTAATCTAAATACGGCTTTTATCAGAAAAGCCACGGAGATATATGAGAAGGAGAGGGGTAATGAAAATAATAATTATTTATTTCCACTAGTGTTAATAGACCCGACTAAGTCGGTATTTAACTTAAAAGACGTAAAAAACGATCTTAACCAGTACTTCTCTCTTGTTTCTAACAATGTTTTATTGAATATCAATATAGAGCAAGAACAAGCTCATTACCAATTTAGTAAGGAAGTTTTATATCAACTATTATTTAGTATAATTCGAGATATTATTCTAATTTCGCGAGATCAAAGTGAGAAGCGGCAGATTATTACTGTTGATTTTAATAAGACAGAAATTAATTTTGAATTTCAGGCATTTCCTTTAAGTATTCAAAAGTTAGGAAAGTTATCCAGAATTCTGAATGAAAACCAACCAGATATGTTTTTATTAGATTTTGATCGAATATTATTATCTTTAGATAAACATAATCTGGAATACAAACTAAGTAATAAAGGTAATAAGAATATTTTTCAAATTATTTTTGTCTTAGAAGATTTAAAACAAAACATCGTAAAATTTAAGCAAAAAAATACAAATTAAAGCCAATAATGATGAAATTTTTATTATTTATAATTATGATTACTATACCAGGATATGCAGCAGCAATAAAAGTATCAAACTTAGTTGAGCCAGTTTATTATCATACAAACCACACAACAGAGCTACAAAAAATAAATAAGGCAATTGCTATATTTGGCCACGTTTCTTTAGTTGGGGTTAGTGGTATAGGTAAAACGCAACTATCTAGGAAATACGCAAAAACAAATGAACATAAGTACGACCTAATTTGGATTTTTGATGGAAATACAGACTTATCACCACAATTTGTACAATTAGCACAATCAATCAACAAAAGTATTAATAATACTTCTCAAGCTAAGATAAGTGAAGGAATAAACGAGGCAAAAAAATCAACCTTAACTTATTTAAACCAGCATAAAAAACACAAATTTTTACTTATAATAGATAACTTAAAACTTAATAAAAATAATAACGCTGAAGAGTTTTTAAACTGGTCACATAACGGCCATATTATTTTTTGTGCTCAAGAAGCAAATCTATTACCTAATATACTAAATATACCTTACCTATCACCCCATGCGTCGGAAGAAGTTATCAGACGTATTTTACCTGACTTATCTAATGATTTTATTACCAAATTATCAGATGACCTTAATGGTTATCCGATTACAATAGCAAAATCTGCGATATTTCTAGCTTCTAATCAATATATTACAGTTGATGAATATCGGGAACATTTAAAAGAATCTAGAGATGATATGGACGCTTATGTAAGCCTTCTAATTAGTCAATTAAGAGAGAGCACAAAAAATCTTCTTTTTGAACTAGTTTTTTTAAATAACCAAAATTTGTCTAAGTTATTTATTCAAAAATTATCTAATAAAGATACTTTTATTGAAGATCTTATAGATTTAAATAGGTATCAAATATTATCTTTAAAATATAACGATGGTGATATGAAAATATTTGAATTACACGATAAGTTAAAAGAAGCAATTATCAACAGCATGGATAAGAAATTACTTCTCAAAAATCTGTCCACCACTATTGACAAAATTAATTACCTTATTCCAAAAGGGAAGAACACGAAACAAGAGCTTATTCTTGCAGATAACACTATGATAAGTAGCCTTGAAGAGCTTCTTAACTACGCAGAAAGAAATAAGGTGAATATAGAGAAAATTCTTGAACTTAAAAAGAATCTTATGAGTTTTTACCTTGGCATGGGAGTCCAACGCTGTCAAGAACTTAAAGAGTGGTTACTTGACAATAAAAACACAATATTAGCAAATAATTCAAATAACCATACAAAAGCAGTATACTCAGAATTTCTTGTATTAATAGGAGTGTATGATTATTTTATTAAGGCAGATTACCATAGTGCGATAAAGCACTTGCATGACGCGGAAAAAATTATTGATAACCTTTCTGATTATCAAGATTTAAAATACCTAGTTTTCTCACAACTTGCGCAAGCGTATGTCTATGACGCAGATATGGAAAAATCATCATATTACATTAAAAAAGCAAGGATGATTGACACCGATGTAATTGGACTTACATTGGATTCAACCCTGCTAAGATATATAGAATCTAAATATTTTTTATCAAAGGGGGATTATAGTAAGTCTTTAAACGCAATCAATGAGCTTATTGAAATTATAAAAGATCATCCAATAGATTATTATTATGCGCCCATATATGTTATGAAAGCTACAATACTAAACTATATAGGTGACTATCAAGCTTCATATAAAATAGCTAAAAATATTTATGATCAAGAAATAAAAGACATTGAATCAGGTAATGCTGGAGGTATAAGACTTAGAGTAATAATAGAATTGTCAAGAGCTGAGCTAGGCCTTAATCTTATTCAAAAGTCCCTTGATCATGCAATGCAAGCAATTAATATTTATAAGAACGCTGAATCTAGACAAAATATAGACCTAAATACCTCGAGTGATATAGACCTCGCTGATGCATTTGTTGCTCAGGCCGATGCTCTGAATGTTACTAATAGAACAAAAGAAGCAATAGAATCTTATGCTATAGCCGAGTCAATATATTATAATAAATACAAAAAGCGTATTAGCAGTTTAAATGAAGTAAGTGTGTTATATTTAAAGGCTACTTTGGCAGCTTATGGAATTGGAGACAAGTATTCATTTAATAAATTTAAGAAACGTCATGTAGATAAATTTGGAGTAAATCACTTTAGAAGCAAGGAAATATTAAAATTACCAGACCTATAAATTAAATTTTTGCTTTAAGTACCAGTCAATAAATTTATTGTCTATCTCTTTATCTTCATTGCTAGAAGAATATTCATATACTTCATTAACCATAAAAATAAAGTCTTGATAGTAAATATTAAGTTCTTTAGAATCGATTTGATTATTCAAGTAGGTAATAATATTCAAGAATAAATTCAGCTCCTCTTTAGTTAAATATTTTGAAGGTTGAATAGCTTTATTTTTGAATAATTCCTCGATGGTAACGCCAAACACGTTAGCAATTGATAGTAATATCTCAGCAGAAGGCTTTTTTGATCGGCCACTAAGGATATTGCTTAAGTTGCCATGCTTTATTCCAGCTAATTCTTCTACTTTTGAAACTCTATAATTCTTTTGAGAAATAAGAGACTCGATATTATCTTTTAATAACTCATACGACATAGGATGGGCAAGATTATCACAATTAGAAAAAATAAATCATTTTCGTCTTTATATATTGTATAAATACAAAAAAATCTATATACTATCAGTACAAGTACTGAAATAACCGTCAGTTATTACTCCTGTCGCCAAACAAAGCGTAACAACGGACGGTCTTTAGGCTCACATAACACTTATATTTTATTGACAAATATGTTAAGGAGACAAAATGAGTATAGCAAAGAAATTGCCTGCGGGCAATATTATTACTAATACGCGTAACAATACAGTTAATCTTGGCTCTGGCAACATAGTCCCGCATTGGTGGTACAAAGAGCTTAAGGCGGATAGTGGCAAGCCGGATTTGGTTGCAATAACCTTATTATCCGAATTGTGGTTTTTACACCGCAAACATGCTGGAATTGAGTATAACGATGGCTATGCATATTTTGAGCGTAAGTTTGAATTCACCCGTTCTCAGCTGCAGGAAGCTACTCTAAGACTGCACAATGCTGATATTGTCACCCGTTCGTTTAGAACTATCGTGGTGCATGGTCGCAACTTCCCTAATGAGTTACATCTCAAAATCAATTTACCAAAAATATTAAGTTTAAAAACAAAATACGTTGCTAGTAAAAATAACGATGAAGGTTCATCTGATGATGACGAAGGTGATCTTTTCCATGACGAGGTATTAGGAAATTCCATTTCTGATACTTCGACAAAAACCTCAGATCATATAAGTAATAGAAAGATAGCTTTAAGAAAGAATAGATCTACTGAATCTAATATTTTTAAGAATAGTTTTTTAGGTTTAGCTAGAAACAAAACGGACTTGGCTTCTTTTTATCCGTTGGTTCAATCAGACATTGCTCTGTTGCAAAAAGTTTCAGGTAGAGATTTCACGATTACAGCGGTTAATGAGATCTTGCTTAAACTTAGCAAGAGACATAGCCAGCATCGTTTTCCAAACAAAGAAGCTTTCATGAGTTATATGGGTAAGGTTCTCTCGAATGAAATGCGAGATGCTGTACAAATTTCTTCTGTAGACTTCAAGCTTAACTGCAATAGAGATCAGGTAGAAGTTGCTCAAAGCAGTTATTTAGAGTCGATCGAATATAATACAGACACCTCACCAATAGCAAGCTTACGCCGTAAACTAGCTGCCATACTTGCACCAAAGACTGCATATCAGTTACTTAAGTCAGCAAGAATTGAGAAGTATAGTACTGATAGCCAATCCTCTACCAATAATAGCTTTGTTATACACTTATCCCATGAGCTGGACCTTAGTGGATTGCAGCAACAAATGATCTTGGAGCAGGTGAGAGCTGTTTTTGGTAATCATATTAATAAGGTAAAGATGGTTATTGCCAATAATGCAAGTAAATCCATCCACGTCAATCACCGCTTTAGTAAATCAAACACGGTTGATCACAGAGCAATAGAATTGGCCCAAGATTTAGGAATCTGGGGCAAGATTAGGACGATGCTAGTTTCTTATTACGGTGAAGACGGTAAAGCAATAGATAGCAACTGGTTTAGTAAGCTCGAGCCAGAAATCAATGATGATAATAGGAGTATTATTCTTCGTGCTCCCAGCGATTTTATCAAGGATTGGGTGCAATCGAAATATAGCGTGCTGATTGAGAAGTTTTGTCTGGGTCAAAACTATAATTTAATTGGAGTGTCTTGTTAAGGAATTAATGTGGGATGGGTATTAAAATCAGAGGAAATTATGAGTAATATAAAAGAACAGTACCAAGTAATAGAGTGGAAGCAACCTTCTTTATTGGAGCATGCTACGGCAATAATATGCAATGCACAATTTAACATCCATAGTATTGAACTAGATAATAGAGAAACAGTCTACATTGTGCCTGAGGCTTTTTATAAAGCAGCTATTGCTGCTCTTAAAAAGGAGCAGGTTAAATGAGCAATAAATCACCAAGAACAATCATTCTTAAGCTTAGTACCGCTGTGGCACTAGCTATGTTTAGCACTAGTTCACTTGCCACATTAAACCCAAGTAATTTAATTCAAAGTGGTTATTGGTATGGAGATGATGAAATCAGAGCAGTGATTAAAAGCAGGGTAGGAGGCACGGCTTATATTGCTCCTGCCTTGCCATTTGAAAGTAGGGAACTAGTTAGTGATATTGTGCGTAGTTCGGTAGCAGAGTCTAAAACATCTGGCAGCGCGCTAATACCAATTAATTTTGGCAATAGTCACTGGGCGGCACTAGCGATTAAAGCCGGTGGTGATGGTCGTATTAAGGTTATATATAACGATTCTTTTGGTAGTCCGATTGCCTCAACAAGTAATGGTGCGCTGGTGGCTCAAATCTTAAAAGAGATTGACCCAACTATTGAGCTGATTGATCTACAAGTTCGTCAGCAAAGTGACGGCAGTAGTTGTGGTGCATTCACGGCAGAAAACCTAATCACTATCGGTAGCCTTGATATTAGCAATATGAGCACAGAAGACTTGCGCAATGTACTTCGCCAGATTAATGATGCTACAGCAATTCGGGCATTGCATTTTCGTGGGCTACTGGGATCTACATTAATTGTCGATGTTATTGCATTAAAGCCCAAAGCTGAAATGACAATGGCGCAAATAGATTCGCATCACAAGCATCTAATAGCTGGGCTTAATAATATTAGTTCCTTTACCTACGATAGATTGAGTCATTTAAACAGAATGTCAATTAGTGGCTTTGCCTCGGGTGATGATTCATTAGATCACGGCGTATGGGTTAAAGGCTTTTTGGGCAAACAAGATGACAAACAGAAATCTGCTGACTCTATTGTTGATAGCAAAGCGAACTTGCGTGGGGCTATCATCGGTGTTGATACTAAGCTTGATGAGGATAGTACAGTCGGTATTGCTTTAAGTCATACTGATTCTAAAGGCAAAAACTCAATTGCAAGTACGGCAATTAATACAACTAATATAAGTAATAATATATTTAGTTTATATGGCAGTAACGCTCTTAATGACGATTTAGTCATTAGCGGTAATATTGCTTATGGCTTAGCTCAAATTAAGACTGATTCCACCTCTATCAACGCCAGTAGCACCAAAAGAAAAGCCACTCTGATGGGAGGGGCATTAACTGCTAACTACAACCTATATTCAAGTGAATATTTAATGATCAGCCCTAAACTTGGCGGGTCATATAACCAGTTAGCTTTAAAAGCATATGATGATGGCTCAATTAAAATCAATAAAACCAAGCAGCAAGAATTTAATCTAATGACTGGTATGGTAACTACTGCCTTCATTGATGTGAGCAGCATGACGTTAATGCCAGAAGTGAGTATTGATTATAGCCAAGCTTTATGGCGCAAAGCGAATAAACAAACAATATCCAACCAGCTTAATCAAACAATTATCAGCCAAAAAACCAACAACTCCCAAGGAGTATTGCGCCTTGGAACTGGTTTAACCATTGCGAGCGATATGTTTGAAGTTGGTGGTGGATATGAATGCAACTGGCAGGGTAAGAGTAGGGGGCATATGGGTTATGCCAAAGTAAGAGTGAATTTTTAACAATAACAACAAAAGAGGAAAACAAAATGAGTAACTTAACGAACAAAAAACTAACTACTAAAAAACTTATCAAAGGAGTGGCTCTGGCTTCCCTAGCAATGACAGGAGGAATGTTGTTTGCAGATATTGCCTGGGCCAAATTTGACATTGATGCTGGAGTTGCAGCAGCTGCCAATCCTATCATTGCAGGCATAGAGGCTCACTGGGGAAAAGGGGTTATTCTCACTTCAGCTTCAGCGGCATTATTTGGGGAAGGTGATGGTCGTCAAAGAGCGATCAGAGCAGGTGTTGCGGCGGGTGCTGCTGGCGGAGTAGTTCTAGGCATGATTGCAATGTTAAAATAGGGGGAAAAGCTGATGAAAAAACGTACTTTTATTCCTTGTTTGAACAAACAACGAAAGCTCTACAATTTTAGCATTGGTTCTTTGATCGGCTGCGGGGTTGGTATGTTATTAGTTGGCTTAAGCAAAGGAGTGATTTGGGGGCTTGGTGCTGGCGGGGTAGGGTTTGCCTTTGGCAATTGGATTTCCAGTTCAATGTACAATGGTGATTTTCAGAGGTTTTTATACTGGAATTTGCCCTATGCCAAGGATTGGATTAGTCGCAATATCCCTGAATCGTCAGAGAAAGAAGAGTTGTAGAGCTAACTAGAAGAAAAACATAACAACATATAAACATACAAAGGAATAAGAAAATGCAGTTAAACGTAATGAGCCAAAACATAGAAACCGTAGCCAGACAACGTAATGTCTTTATGGTGTTTTGTGCTTTATCTTTGGCTAGCCTGATACTTGTTAGCCTTAAACTATTGAGCGTTTCTGAAAGAACAATACTTGTGCCTGGGTTGCAGCAGGAAGCCTGGACAACTGATCAGAATGTATCATCAAGTTACCTTGAGGAAAATGCGGCTATGTATTTGCCCTTATTGCTTGATTTGGACACTACATCGATTGCTTGGAAAAGAGATAGGGTGTTAGCACATGTGGCAACCACTGATATAGCAGGATTAAAATTGCTAGGGGAATATTTTGCTAATGCCAAAGAACAATATGAGCACTTTGCTCTTAGCACTCATTTTGCCCTAAAAAAACTAGAAACGGATGCTTCTGCATTAACGGTGAAGGCATTTGGTCAGCTCGTTAGTAGATTTGGCAATAGGGGATTTGAGAGTGAACCTGCAATTTACCAATTATCTTTTGAATGGGTATCAGGACGGTTGCTTTTAAAGGAGTTTGTTAAACTATCTAAAGAGATGCTTGAGAATGAATAAGATAAAAATAAGTAGAAACAAATTACCGATATATGCGATGTTAATGCCAATATTACTCTTAAGCAGTAGTACTCAAGGAGCTGAGTATGCCAAAAAAGAAGAGCTATATATTGAATACAAACAACCTGCTCAGGTGACGATTAGTTCTACCGGTATTAACCGTATTAGTATAGCTCCATTTATTGCAACTACCATCTGGGGTGATTCTGCCCAGTATAGTGCATTACTATCCCATAATGGCAGTGAATTATTTTTAACTTCAAAGCTAGAGGCTGGTAAAAGTTTTGCCCTTGCATTGCAATTAGCAGGGGGCAGGGTTATAGATTTACTACTGCATACGGTAGAAGCTGACAGGCCTAAAATAGTACGTCTTAATTTACAAGGTGATAGCTTTGCTAAGTCTGAAGAGACCTTGGAAATTAAACAATTACTAAATGCAATGATGAGCAAAGAAAAAGGCAAATACTATGTCATACAAAGTAAAAAAGCAGTGAAGATGAATGCTGAGAATAATGAGACTTTTGTTTCTCTAAATGTGCAGCAGAACATGGTTTATCGTTTTGGAAATTTCGTTGGCATAGTTTTGACATTACAGAACAAAAGCAAAAATGAGATTTCAGTTGATGCAAAGAGTTTAGCTAAAGCTTTCAAAGGGGTTTTAGCAGTTTCGCTTCATAATCAACTCTTGAAGAGCGGAAGTAATATGGAAGCATTTCTAGTGTTAAGGAAGGAGTTAGAGTCATGATTGAAAAATTAAAAGAAATTATTGGGGCAACGTTTGGTCGAGGTGAAGGCGATAATAATAAAACCATATCTGCACGTCAAAAACTAATTTTAAAATTAGTGATTGGTACAATAATGCTCATAGGCTTTGGCTTGGTTATTTTGGTACAGGAAAAAAACAAATCTTATGAAAAAAAGAATGAGCCAATAGAGGCAACAACGACAAAGATCGATCTGCCTAATACCACTATTGATACTGAAAAAAGATGGCGTGAGCATTTTGAAAATATTATGGCCCTTCAAAAAGAAGAAATCAATGACCGCCTTAAAACAATGGAATCATTACAAGATCAGTTAGTAGAAAAAGCAAGTAGTAGCATCGAACAGGAATTAAGAGAAACCAAGGAAAAACTTAAAGCAGCGCAGGAAGAATTAACCAGCGCCAGTTTGGATTTACGTCGCGTTGCTGGAGAAGAACAGGAGCGTCTTGCCGCTGTGCCAACACACCATAATGCTATGTCAGTGCAGGAATTCGAGCATGAAGTGGAGTTTGATCGGCCAAAATCTGCAGCAAACTATATTCCCGAAGGAACGTACTTTACTGGGTATTTACTTGGTGGTGTCGTGGTATCGACCGCGCTCAGTACCCCTGATGATAATGCCACTCCGGTAAGTATCCGTTTAACCGGCAGAGGCAATCTTAACAAAGCCAATAAAACCGATATGGCTAAGTGCAGTATTATGGGCAGCGCTTATGGAGATCTATCATCTGAGAGGGCAATTATTCGTCTTGAGAAACTGGTATGTGAGCAGAATGGGCTTTACCAAACCAGTAAAATAGCCGGGCAGATTTTTGGTCCTGATGGTTATAACGGTATTAAGGGTACGGTAGTATCAACTGGGTCCAAACATATTAAGAATGCGGCAATCGGTGGTTTAATCAGCGGCTTAAGTGGCAGCGCAAAGGGTCAAGAAGGTGGAGTGATTAGTGGATCAGGGTTAATCTCAACTAAGAAAAAGGGTATGGGTGATATGCTCAGTCAAGGAGGTTTACAAGGTGTTAGTAATGCCGGTGAAAAAATTGCTGATTACTATTTGCGTCAGGCAGAGGCTATGTCTCCTGTTTTAACGATTCCTTCCGGAGTCAGAGTTAATGCTCAAATAACCAAAGGTTTTTTTGTTGGTGAGGTTAATACCCATCAGAAAATCAAACAAGCAAAGCAATAGGAGCGCAAGATGGAGAAGAACATAAATGAGGAGCGGATACAGGTGGAAGATAAGCAGACAGGATTCACAACAAAAAGTTATAGTCTTGGGTCAATATTATGTTTTATAGCTGCAATTTGGGGAATGCTTCTTTATCCAACCGCACTGTACAACTCAGAAGTACTGTCTGCATATGGATTTAGAGAAGTAAATATAGCTAATCAACTTTTTAGTATTTTAGTGCTGTTTGTAATTGGCTTATTAGCAATGAGGCTGTTTGTTAGAGCTAAATTAGAGGTTGATACTAACAACCTGATTGCCTTAGCTGGTGCGTCATTTGGGTTAATAGGTTTTTTAATTTCGATTCATGAGACGGCTATATTATTGATGCTAATATTGGCCCTCCCATCATGTTTTATTGTTAGGAATTATGTTCAGAGTCTTGGTAATACAAGCTTAATACTAGCTGCTTTAGCGATATATATGATTTTCAGTCTTATATTTTTTCTTGAGTTTAGAATCTTTTTTGACGTTAAAGAAAGTCTACTTAGTGGCGTGATATTATCTTCAAGTTTTGTTACTGGTAGTTTTGTTATAATAAGTAATGGCTTTTTTATTATTGAGGCGTTTGGCAAAAACCTAGGAAATAATAAAAGAGATCTGATTTTCACTCAGAGTTTAGGGATATGTTCAATGATGCCGTGCGCTTTGGAAAGCCTACTTCACGGTACTAAATGCCCAGAAGTAGTTTTGTTGACAGCTTATACGATGCTAATTCTGCTGCTTGTGAAATGTTTAAAAACTAATCCAAATAATAAGAATGAAGAAGCCAGAAATGACCATTGAACCAAATTTTAAAAGAGGTATTTGGTCGCGAGCGAGCCAGATTAAGGAAGCGATTAGTGCAGATAAACCAATTTTAAAGGGGAGAATATACGGTGCAATTGCAGCATTTACACCAGCATCTATATCAAATTTAGAAGCTGCGGCTAAAGTTTCAGCAGAAAATGAGCAAAGAGCTATAAAAAGCAAGGCGGTTAAAGGTCTTATAGCAGAAAAATATTTTTTAATAACGGACATAATTAAGTAATGCAACTAATTAAAGGAAAAAACAAAATGAGTATAGCGACTACTAGTAAGTGGATAAAGAGAAAACTGACAATAGCAATACTACTACCGCTATTAACCTCTTGCGCTACATATAATTCAAGTTTTTCATGCGGTGATGCAAGAGGAGCTAATTGCATGAGTATGGATAGAGTAGATAGAATGATTGCTAATGGCGAGATAGAGACTTTTACTGACAAAAAGAAAAACTGTCGTGGTCGTAAATGCAATGAAAGCCAGAAGCACGATACGTTGCTGAAACCTATGACGAAAGCAGTTGTATCTGATTATCAGTTGAATGGAGAATTAAATTAATGCTAGCAATAGAAAAACATTTTAGCAAGTTTGCGCGAGTATGCGGTTTTAAAGTAGAGGGCGAAAGAGGGTATGATCCTATGGCTGAAACAATGGAAGCCTTAGAGCAAGATACTAAAGGAGCCAAGCCACTTAGCTCATCGTTGCTTTACAAATTTGCTGAAGATAGTAGCGGAGTTGTATTTAGCGAGGGCAGTATTGGTTGTTGGTTTGAAATCGATCCTATTGTTGGCAGCAATGATTCTATTGAGAAAAACTTTACTTTGTTTTTTGCCGACGAGTTACCGGCTGGTGGTTATTTGCAGTTTTTGATAATTGCTTCACATGAGGTAGAGCATATTTTAGATATGTGGCAAAGTGGGCGTAAATATGGTGGTCTGCCTTTGGAGAAGATGACAGCTTATAGGAGACATTTTATTGAGAATTTAGCGAGGGATTTTGCCTCGGCTAATGATGGCAGGCTTGTACGAAACTATCGTAGTTTTGTGACCTACTCTATTAAGGATGGCGGTGATAAAAGCGTTGAGTCTTTGATTAAATTCAAAAAGAAGCTAGAAAACAAATTAAGAGCAGAAAATTTAAACCCAAGAAGCTGTACATCAGCAGATTTAATAGCTGTTGGTCGTGATTTACTGCAAATGAATTTGAGTAAAAAAACTGTAAAACAACAACCTAAATATAACATTTTTAATAATCTGGCAGATCAAATACTGGAGCCGTTAGTACCAAACACTGTAGAAATCGATCAAATTATTCACCATAACACGGGGTTAGTATCAAAAATATTTGCTCCAAGTGAACAACCTGAATCATCCTGGCTTGCTCAAATGATTAACCTACTGGGTGATGAGAATAGAGGTATTCCAGGCAGATTTGTGATTTCGTATACGGTGGCTAATAATCTTGGGGCAAAAGGAGCATCATCAATGGATTCAGCTGGTAGTAGAGCAATACACGCAAGCAATATGTCCTATACAAAAAATGATCTTGTCGCTCAAGAAGAGGCAAGGCAGTGGGTTGAGGTTAAGGCACTAGTTAAGAAAGGTGAAAGCTATTTACAGGAATCAATGCTGATTATGCTAACTGCGCCGAAGGATGAGATTGATGTTGCCGAAGAAGTATTAAAAAGCCTCTATAATACCAACGATTGGAAACTAAAACTATGCAAGCGTATTGGTCGAGTCGCTTCGCTGGCAATGTTACCAATGATGCAATATTCATATTGGCCTAGTTTAAAGTTCTTTCGATTAACCAGATATGCGCTTAGCGGGCAAGTGGTTGGTAAGCTTCCAATTCAGGGCGAATGGAAAGGAGTACCAATATCTGGTGCTCTGCTGATAGGCAGGCGTGGGCAGCTATTTAATTTCAACCCATATTTTAGGATTGGTGGTGGCGGCAATTACAATATTTGTATGATGGCACCTCCTGGTTCTGGTAAATCATTTTTCTTGCAGGAATTGGCTCAAAGTATGTTAGCTCAGGATGTTGCTGTTTTTGTCTTGGATATTGGTGCCAGTTATAAAAACATCTGCAAACTACTAGGCGGTGAGTTGGTACAGTTTAACCAGAATTGTGATATTTCTCTAAACCCATTTGCTGCATTGAGTGGGAGTGGTGCAAGATATTCTAAAGCTTTGGAATTACTTAAATGTGGGACAGATATAGAAGAAATAGTCAAGATTACTGGTTTAACGTTAGAGAAAATAGAAGCACTTGATTTTGGCAACAAAAGCAGTTCGGGTGAATCAAAAGAAACAGATGGGATTGAGATACTATCGATACCAGCAGCGTCTGGTTCTGAAATTAAAACACATTTCGTTACTAAGGATAGTGTTATATACGCCAAATCGATGTTAGCAGCTATGTGTGGAGTTGTTGGCGCTGCTAGAGGGGAAGCATTAATTGAGCGCGCTATTATCGAGGGAGTAAGTAGATTTGGTGAGCAGCTAGATATTAGTAAGCTTGCCACTGTACTATCTAATTTAAAGGACAAAAACAATGAGCCTGTTGAGGGCGCAAGCACAATGGCCGATAGTTTGTATCCTTATACTGAGGATGGTATTCACGGTCGATTCTTTGCTAGCGGTGCGGATGCTAGTTTTAAAAAAATGCTAACAGTATTTGAACTTGAGGAGTTACAAAACGACAAACCTTTACTGGGCGTGGTATTGCAGGTGATTTTAATGCAAATCACTATGCAGTTTTTATGTGGTGATAGATCAAGACGCTTTATGCTGATTGTGGATGAGGCCTGGATGATTCTGGATTTTGCCGCTAGTTTTCTGGAGCGGTTTGCAAGAACTGTTAGAAAATATGGTGGAAGCTTGGTTGTATGTACGCAGGATCTTACCAGCTTTAGCAATAGTTGTGGTACGCGAAACTCTCAGGCGGCAGTTCTTGAATGCTCTACATGGAAGTTAATATTACAGCAGAATGCTGATGGTATGAAAGCATTTAGTGCTTCTGATAGTTATAAGAAATATGTGCCCTTAATTGAGAGTGTTAGGAAGTGCTCACAAAACAAGTTCTCAGAAGTGTTAATTAATACAGCTGGAGCTACGGTTGTTGGCAGACTAGCAACAGAAGCATACTCGACTTCATTATTTTCAACAGAAAATGGGGACTTTAGTTTCTTATTGCAAAAAGAAAAAGAAGGCTTAACCAAACACGAGGCGATAATGGCATTGTCGAAGAAATACGGCATACTGCCTGAGCTGGGGTCACTAGAAGGAGAGAAAAATGTATAAGTTACTCTTAGCTTTTTTATTAATTGTATTTGGTATAGCTGAAATTACGATGGCTAATGATTTAGGCAAGCTGGGGAATACATTTAAAATTGAGGAAGAGGCTTTTACATTGATGATGAAACGCAAACTAGCAGAAATAGATATGGAGGCGGAAAGAGAGAAGATGCAAAAAATAGCTATTGATAGAGTAGAGAATCCAACTCCAGTAATTGGCATAACTGGAGCAGGTGAGAACAGAACATTTTATTTCGATCCCACATATACGTTAGATGAGGATGCAGTATTGCCGTGCGGTAAAATATTACACAAGGCGGGAACAATAGTAAATCCTCTAGAGCATATGGATTTAAACAGACGTTTATTTTTTGTCGATAGTAGAAACGCTAGTCAAGTGGAGTGGTTACAAGAGCAGCTAAATAACCCGCTTCCTGAGCAAAAAGAACCGGTTGAGGATCGAATTATCCTAGTAGGTGGGAGTGTATTTAAGCTGCAGGAAAAACTAGGGCAGAAACACGAGGACAAGGTATATTTTGATCAAAGTGGTGAGCTAACAACGAGATTTGGTATCAAACACAGTCCGGCAATAGCTGTTCAAGAAGAGTTAAAAATACGTATTGATGAGATTAATTTAACAAACTAATAGGAGAATATTATGCAAAATACGGAATTAAAGAGCGCTATAAAATTAGAAGATAGCATCTGCTGCATTGCAAACAAAACTATGAACACCCCATATAATTGGAGTTTAGTTCTAATGACAATAGTTATATGGGCTTTTGGTGGGGCTATTATTCCTTATTCATCCAATAGTAACTTTGATATGGCAATAGCTATTAATGAATATGCCAAGCTATTAGGCTTAGCTGCGATAGCATTAGGCTTCCTTAAACAAAGCTTGCACTCAAAGCGTATTATAGGACTTGGGATCAGTTGTTATTTACTCTCCCTTGCATCTGTTTTAATGTCTAAAACGTTATTTGCTACAGGATTAATGGGTGTGCTTGTGCTAAAACCTTTGGCTATATTTTGCTTCCTACTTCTGCTTAAGAACATTTTGCTTATTGCAAATGAAGATACAAAAACAGAGGCACGTTAGAATGAAAAACAAATTAGCAATTTTCAACAAGAGTAGGTTGTACGATCGTTCGATTATAGTAGGGCTTTGGTTATTTATATTGCTCTTAATAACCTTGCCGCAACTCAACAAGCTGATTTCACTTATTATATGCTATTTTTTATTTCAGGTTGGTAGTGCTATTTATGGCCTATTACCGTTTTTAAGAAAGCGGTTGGAGAGTATAGAGAAAGTGTATGAAGGTAACTTTGATCAACTGGTAAAAGAAATGTATGAATCAGGAGTGGAGTTACAGGCTAAAATAGGTAAAAGATATATTTTTGGTACAAAATATTTAATTCTAGAGGATGAAAAATATTTGGTCGAAGATCAAGGAGGTATTTGCACAGTGCGTGGTACTAGAAGATGGATGTATTTTTTGGAAAAGCATCTGAGTTTAAGAGAAAATCAAGGTATATAAAATGTACAGGACTGAGAAAATAGCGATGCTTAGTGAAACAAAAGTTATCTTGTTTTGTATCGCTAATTCTATACCAAGAATTGCGCTGGGGACAAATATTAATAGCGCTATCGAATGTTTGTTAATAAATTTTATTATAAAACTATCTAACCTATCTGCGGCATATGCATTAAAAGAAAAGAGACAAATATAAAGGAAAATAGGTAGATATTTTTTAACAATAAGCATAGCGAATGAACAGATTAATTGAATAGACAAAATGGAGATTACATATATGAAAATTTTTAATAAAGATAAAATACTCAGCAGCGTGCCTAGATCTTTCTTTTTTAGACATGTCGATACATTTATAGCAAACGTTGTTCTTTCCGGAAGTGTCGTAAAAATCCAATTACCACCAGGTGAAAACGAAGAAGTGTATTTAGTATCGAAAGAATTATTTCAAAGCCTTGTGAGACCAGATGAAATTAAACCTTTTTTATTGGAAAACTTATGAAAGAACGAATTAAAGCAATGTTATCTCAGCTACTGCAGGGCTTGCTATATGTCCAAAAGCCAATCAGCATTTTAATAATATTGATTTTTATTATATTGCTGACCTTGGGTGCTGTTACAAAATACGGAGGCAATTATGAGGCAGGCGTTGAATATAAACAAAAATATACAGTAGAAAAACAGGAGGTAACTCATGAGTAAAGATACGTCAAGAATATTAGAGAAGATGAAGGCATTAGAAGAAGAAAAGGCTAGATTATTGCCGTTTCGAATAGAAGAAATTGTTAATGTATTGCAATCAAATAATGGCTTAACTTTGGATAACAGATTGCTAGCAGGCCTTGCTATATATGCAAATAATCCAGCAAATGCTGCGTCTAACTTACTTATGGAGTTGATGAGGCTTGGGCAAACTAAAATGCCCAGTACCAAGCTACGCAATGGTGCTACACAGGGTAATACAAACGCTGCTTTACAATCAGTTGCAGTTAAAGAGGAGAAAGTTCATGGATAGAAAGGAGGATGCTAGAAAGAAAATACAACTAGGTGGTTTATTGGTAAAAGCTGAGCTTGATCATATGCATCCAGCAGAGGCTTATATCCTCTATGGAATGTTGCTTGATTGCAAGCGTGCTATGCGGGAAAAGCCTGGGGTGAAAGAACGCTGGGCAAGAATGGGCAAGGAATTGTTGGTTGGAGAAAAATAAAATGGCAAAGAATAAATGATATGTTATAATAGTCTAGCCAATCTAGATATAATAGGAGGAGTTTATGCACAAATGGCAATTATATGAAGCTAAGAATAAGTTAAGCAGTTTAATTGATGAGGCGGTTCAAGGGCATCCTCAATGTATAATGCGTCGAGGAGAAGAAACGGTAGTAGTAGTAAGTATTAAAGATTATCAAGCACTCAAAAAACCACGTAAAAGTTTTGAGGAATTTTTACTTATGATACCAAAGTCTGATGATTTAATAGTTGAAAGAGCTGTTGGCAAAATTAGGAGTGTAGATTTATGAATTATTTATTAGACACGAATATAGTATCAGAACTATCTAAGAAAAAACCTAATGTGGATGTAATAAATTGGATTTTTGCCCCCGGACAAAGAGATAAATTATATTTGAGTTGTTTGACAATCGGCGAACTACAAGTAGGTATTATTAAATTAAGAAAAAAAGATCTAAAAGCCGCGGAGTCTTTAGAAATATGGTTGGATACTATATTGACAGAATACGAGGACAAAATTCTAACAATTAATTTAGAAACTTCTAGGCAATGGGCTGGGTTGATGAGTATAGACAGTACTAATGCTATTGATGGTTTATTAGCAGCGCAAGCAAAGTCAATGAATTTAACTTTAGTCACTAGGAATACAAAGAATTTTAATATGTTTGATATCAAGCTTTTAAATCCTTTTAACTTAGGCACTGGGGGTTAAACTTAACAATGAAACAAAACCAGCGTCAGCTGGTATTAGGAGCAGAATCTTGGCGGAGACACTCCATATACCAGCCCCTTCCTCTGCAAAATATAATTAAGCAGATTGTCATGCTGCTTCTAGTCATATTAATGCCTATATCAGCAACTGCTAGCGTAACTTGCAAGGGTCATTTTGTCAATCCCATTACCGATGTCTGTTGGGGATGCCTGTTACCGATTTCGATTGGGGGCCTTTCTATTGGTAAGGGAATAACACCTAAAAAAAGAGATATTAAGAATCCATCATCTCCTGTTTGTGCTTGTAGCAAATTTGGTCAACCTATTCCAATTCCTGGAATATCTATTGGTTTTTGGGAGCCGGTGCGGATGATGGATATAACTAGAACACCTTATTGCATGGTTAATCTTGGCGGTATTGCACTTGGGTCTGATGCCAAGAAAATTAGTAGTTATGCTAGAGGCTATGACAAGCGTTCTAGTCACTCCAGCTTTTATCATGTTCATTATTATATATATCCACTGATCTATTGGCTTGAGCTGATCACTGATTTCATGTGTTTGGAGCAAAGTACGTTTGACGTTGCTTACATGAGTGAGTTTGATATTACTTGGAATGATTCCAAGCTACAGTCTCTATTAAATCCAGAAGCTATTCTTTTTGGCAATCCATTGGCACAGGCAGCATGCGGTTTAGACTGCGCAAGCGCAACAGCAACAACTGCAATAGACAGCATGTTTTGGTGTGCTGGCTGCCATGGCAACATGTATCCTTTTTCTGGAGCTAATGCTGATCATATCGGTGGTGTCCAAAATAGCTCATTACTAACCACAAGAATTATCTCAAAGATGCATCGTATTGGTCTGGCGCAAGAGACATCAACAACAGATGCTAGCATTAACGGTGCTATTTGTAAGAAGAGTAGGGCGCTTAAGATCAAGAAAAGCCAATACAAATTACAGATGATAAATCCAAAATCCAGTTCCGATGGAATTGGTTGTTGGCCTTTAGGTTTAAGCGATATGGCCTATAGCGCGTTTAAAGAATATCCATATGACGGACAAGATTGGGGGTACTTGATATGGCGAAAGAAAAACTGCTGCCTGTTTTAATTCTATTGCTTTTGTTTAGCTTTAATACAAAGGCAGAAGAAAGGTTTGAATTTAAAAAAGAAGATATGGAATTTGCTAAGGAGTTAGCTGCAACGTCTAGGAAAATCAGTATGACTGCAATTAAAGAAGAATGGGTGAAATTACAGCAAATGCAACAAAGCAGAAATGGAGAAAATGGCCAAATTGACCAAACTGGTTTAGATGAGTTATTGACCTATGGGGATGGGTATTCCGGGTATGAGCTGAAGATATTTGTCTCAAGTTCTATGGGCAAGGAATTGCTTAAGAATTATTTGGGGCAGGCTAAGAAGTGCCATGCAACACTA
Source organism: Rickettsiales bacterium (assembly GCA_031414475.1). Lineage (GTDB taxonomy): Bacteria > Pseudomonadota > Alphaproteobacteria > Rickettsiales > Rickettsiaceae > Megaera_A. The sequence goes on along the minus strand of JANNVO010000050.1, from coordinate 1,086 downwards.
GTTTTTAATGGATTACCTGGAGGATCATGGCACAAATTATCAGAGCTTGTCTATGAAATAACTGGTGGTAATGAAGAAGGAGTCTCTATGCAAATTGATGATTTAGCATTTGCTGAATATGGCATTACCAGTGTGCCTTCTTTTGTTTTAGCTAAGGAGAAGGGTGTATTTGAAGAGGGAGTAGATGATGAGCAAAGGCCTGCATCATTTGACAAAGTGATTGGCAATATCGGGGTTAGAAGAGCGCTTGAAGAGATGGCAGCAAAAGGAGAGCTAGCAATACAGGCATCTAAGATATTAGAGAGGGTTAAATCCAGATGAGCATTAGGTATATCAAGCATATTTTCATTAGTTGCGTGGCTGTATTTTGTCTGCTGGCTCATGTTGCTTATGGTGAATATCGTGATGTGACTACTAGAGTTAATGTTAATGAGCAAACGGATTTGTTTGAGAAATCAACAGATGATTATGCTGGTTTGCAAAGGCAAATTGAAGCGGGGAAGGAGGCCGGGCTTGAATCTATTAGATCAGGCGGGGGAATAGAGTATTTGACAAAAGAAAGCAGAGAAGAAATAGAGCAGAATGCCTCTGGATTATCAAGTATTAAAGCTACTGAATTAAACAGTCGCGGTACTGAAGAAATGAGCAGACAAAATTTGATAGATGACCTCTATGTAGATTATAGCAAGCCATTAAACAAACAGCATTTAGTTGACGCAAAAAAAATAGCTCAAGGACAGGATGAGCTGATGCGTAACTTACTAGAAAAGCTTCAGGATATTGGTGTTGATTGCAAAACGACCAAAGGATTGGTAGAGCAAGAGCCTACCTATTACTTAAAACTAGAGCAAACACAGCATAAGGATACTGTATACAACCAAACTATATGCGAGGAGCTCCGCAATATTTATCAATGCAATGACTCTGTAGCTTTGACCTGCGCAAGGAAAGGTAAGGGATATGGTGAATGGGAGGCAAGAACGATTAAATTCTCAGGAGGCACACTACATAACGAGAAGATGAACTGGGGCTGGGCAGTTAAATGGAAGAACAAACGCTGGGGTTGGCATATTACGTCTGATCATC
>JANNVO010000049.1:0-1851 GCA_031414475.1 Rickettsiales bacterium | reverse complement strand
GCGGATCACCTTCACGCCCTGCCGGCCGGGCTCGAGGGACACGCGCCAGAGGACATCGTCCGTACCACGCGAGCGATGACGGAGCTGCAGCCCCGCGGCCGCGAGGATGGGCGAGCTCCGCAGCTCGCGCTGCACGACGTGCCGGTACCCCGGGCCGGTTACCTCGAGGTCGTCGAGCGAGCGCGTCTCGCGCATGAACATGTGCGTCCACTCGAGGTGGGGAGCGCCGAACGGGTCGCGCGTCATCGTGACGTGCGTCGTGAGGTCGCCCCATGGACGCTTGAGCTCTACGCAGACCTTGCCGTCATCGAGCAGGCGCAGCCGGTCGAGCGCCAGAGGTGGCCGAAGCAAATACCGACAGAGGTGCTCGAGGCGCTCGCGGTCGTGAGCTTCGACCACCACCTCGGCGTCCAGGTCCCACTGGCCGAGCCTGGCTTTGCGACGAGTCGGCAGCTGCACACCGAAGTCGTGCGGGTCCTGATCCTCGGGGCGGTGTCGCTCGGCTCGGGTGGAGAGGGTGTAGGCCTTCTCGATCGCCTGCTCGTCCTCGTCGGGATCGTGCTGCACGTCGTCGCCGAAGAGGGGCTCGGCGCGCGCGATGATGCAGGCCAGGATCTTCTCCACCTCCGCGGGCGTCGGCGCGGGCGCGGTCCAGAAGCGCCCGGAGCGGTCGTAACAACCATCCAGAAACAAGGAGTGGTAGTGGAGGTTGACCTTCAGGTCGCTGCCCGCGCGATGGATCACGAGGAGTGAACCGCCGCGCGGGTCGGCGATGCGGGCCGCTCGCGCAAGCCGGCGATAGCGGCGATCGATCTCCCGCTGCGCGATCCGCCAGAGCGCGAGCGCCTTGTCGTGATCGAACGCCAGCCGGACGCGAAGCGCGAAGGGAAGAGAGAACGTCCACTGGCGGATGCGGACATGAGGGAGCACGCGAGTGACGAGATCGCGCGCGCCCTCGGCCATGCGTCGTCCGAGGCAGCGCGGGCAGAAGCCGCGTCCTTTGCATGAGAGCGCGGTCACGCGAGCGAGGCCGCACCCCCGGCATTCGTAGACGGCGCAGCCACAGCTGAGCCGGCCACAATCGAGGTAGCCCTCGAGCTCGTCCTTCACGAACGTCGGCAGCGCGTGCGCGTGCAGGAACGTGGCGAGGTGCGCGCGCAAGATCGCATGCAGCGAGCGCCGCTGCGGGTCGAGCGGGCTCGTGTCCTTCGCCACGCGCGGCGCGGCAGCAAGGGCCGGTACACCCGGGGGTCGCGCGATTCACGAAGGAACCGCCCCGCCAGGTGGCGGAGTGGCGGCGGAGCGGCGGCGGGAGGGCGAGAAGCGCGGTCGCGGAGCCCGGGGGCGTGGGGCGCCGCCCCACAGAGGCTCGCGGGAGCGGGCCGTGGCTGAGGGCGCCTACCCGAGAGCGAGAGATGTCAGCGAGCCTCGGCCTCTCAGGTCGCGAAGAGATTCCTCTCGTGGCTCTCCGTGCGTCGTGAGAGGAGCGAGGCCACGCACGGCGAGGGCGCGCCGAGCGCGAGCGGAGCGGAGCTCTCGAAGAAGCACGAGGCCGAGGGACAGGGCGATGCGCCGTGGCCGCCGCACTATCAGAAGCAGGAGGGTGAGCCGCCGCGCGTGCAGCCGTCACGCGCGAAGAAGGACGGGGGCGAGAAGAAGGGGACCGGTCGCCGCGTGAGCACGAAGCCGATCGTGGAGGTCGCGCGCACCGACAAGAAGGACGACGCGCTCCTCGGCCTCGATCGCTGGAAGGCGCGTCACGCGACCCTGCTGGGATACCTGGAGCCTGCCGACTACCTCATCGATGCGATGCGCGGCCGCTACCGCACCTGGACACGGATCCGGGTCAAC
>JANNVO010000048.1:0-1813 GCA_031414475.1 Rickettsiales bacterium | reverse complement strand
CACGATCGAACCGAAGAACATCGACGACGACATCGACTTCCTCGTATTCGAAGGCGCCATCCCGGGTATTTGCGACAAGATCCAAGACAGATCGGTAGCTCCCATCCGGACCAACATCAGCCGGAACGACAAAACCAACCGTAGTATTTGCGGCCTCAGAAAGGATGCGCCGGACACGTTCGTGCGCTCCGGTCTGGGCTCGTCTTTCAGCAGCGGTATTGATGTGAAGGGTGGTGACCTCTACTATTTGGTGGTCGACTACCAGGACAGGCCGTTGGACGGATACACCATCCGCTTCCAATATGACCCCCCCCCCCCGCCGCCGGTGCCGGAGAAACCGGAAGGGGCCCAGCAAACCCTTCGCATCAACGTCAGCGACGCGAAATCCGGTAAGCCCGTCCAAGGGATCCTCACGATCGAAGGGATGATCTTCGACAAAGTGGTGGAGGCAAAGGGCAAAAGCACCTATGAATACCGAATGGACCAATATCGCAGCTTGAAGATCGGCTGTGTCCAGAAGGGATTCATGTTCCAGAATCTGAAGGTGAAGGGCAGCACGGACAGCTTGGTGACCGTTGATCTGAAGCTGACGCCGATCGAACCTGGCGCACACGTTGTCTTGGAGGATATCCGGTTCGTAGGCAACGATGTAACGGTGATGAAGAACAGCCAAGGTTCAATGCTCCAGTTGCTGCGGTTCATGCAGCAGAACGCCACAACGCGCATAGAGATCGAGGGGCATGTGAACGGCCCGACGTACAAGAACACGAAGGAGTTCATCGAACTCAGCACCGGCCGTGCGAAAGCCGTGTACGACTTCCTCTTGGTGAACGACATTGAACCGGAACGGCTTGCCTTCAAAGGCTATGGCAATAGCCAGATGCTCTTCCCGGAACCCAAGAACAAGGAGCAGAGCGAAGCCACTCGCCGGGTGGAGGTGAAGATCTTGTAACGCACCATGTGAAGATCCGGCAGATGTGGAAATGAGGGTGACCTCGTGGAGCCGATCGCCTCTTCACATCTGCTCATCTCATACATCCTCACATCCGGCTTTGCCGCCGCACCGTTCACCCCAAGTACCTCCCGTTCATCCATGGCGGCTTTAATGGCGCTTTCGGGCAGATAGTTTTGGCCGTGCCGAGGGATGACCTTTCGGTATGCCCCGATGCGATCGGCTTGAAACACTAACGCCCCATGCGATCCTCCATTCTGCTCTTTGCGGTGCTGCCCGGCAGCCTGCTCGCCCAACAAGCCTGGACGCTTGATCAATGTGTTCGCCACGCCGAGGAGAAGAACCTCAGCGTGCGCAACGCCGCCCTCGATGCTGAAATCGCCGACCAAGGCAAGCGTCAAGCGATGTTCGACTTGCTGCCCAACCTCAACGCTTACGCGAGTCACGGCTACAACTGGGGTAAGGCGATCGATCCTTTCACCAACACGTTCGCCACGGACCGTGTGCGCACCAACAACTTCTACCTCAGCAGCCAGGTGTCCTTGTTCGAAGGATTGCGCAAACAAAATGTTCTGGGTAAAGCCAAATTGGATGCTGATGGCAGTGCGAAAGGACTCGATGACCAGCGCAACACGGTGCGGCTTTCCACCGTGCAGGCCTTCCTCGACGTGTTGAGCTTACGCGAGCGGATCAGCGCGGCACAGAAACAGGTGGCCAACATCACTGAACAGCTCAGTTTCACCAATGCGTTGGTCGAGGGCGGTCGCTTACCGCGTTCTGAGGCCGGGTGCACTGAGCTCAGCTACGGCTAGACGAGGGTACGGTAGCCACGGCACGAACCGCACCATGTCGGCGCGAAGC
>JANNVO010000047.1:0-1736 GCA_031414475.1 Rickettsiales bacterium | reverse complement strand
AACTGCGATCCGAAGTCAGCCTGCAAAATATTGGATAGCTTTTTTCGAAGTAACAGTAAAAACTACGTGACTGAATAATTTTTGATGTATCGGGGGCAGTATGTGGTCGGATCGTGAGTCAGAGTTTGACTATATTAATTTCCGTGAAACAGCGGAAATCATATCAGACTTGGTTTCGAATCCAGATTTGAGGCCGGTGTCCGTCGGCGTTTTTGGAGGCTGGGGATCTGGAAAATCTACGCTCATCAACCTTTCCAGAGAAAAACTTGAAGAAGATCCAAATTACATAACAGTCGATTTCGACGCCTGGCTGTACCAGGACTTTGATGATGCGCGTTCAGCTCTATTGGAATCCGTAAGTTCCAAACTATTATCTGCTGCTGAAGCAAACAATACAGCCGTAGATAAAGCGAAATCTCTCTTAAAGAGAATCAATAAACTCCGAGCGATAGGTTTACTGGCTGAAGGTGGCGCAATGCTCATGGGGGCTCCCACTTTTGGTGCGATCTACAAAGGCATTGTAGCAACGGGAGAAGTATTCTCTGGGGATGCAGACGAAGGCGACGTTGAAAATATAAAGAGTGCAGTGACACAAGGGAAAAAAGTTGTATCAGGTTTATTTGACCCGAACGAAAAAAAGTCACCCCCTCAAGAAATTGCAGCTTTCAGACAGGAATTTTCTTCACTTCTACAGGAGCTAAATAAGACATTAATAGTTTACGTTGACAATCTTGATCGCTGTTTGCCACGAAATGCAATATTAACACTTGAAGCTATACGTCTTATTCTGTTTATGCAGAATACAGCTTTTGTTGTTGCAGCCGACGAAGATATGGTTCGGTTGGCTGTTTCTGATCACTATAAGACCTCACAATCCAGATTAATTAATGATTATCTAGATAAGCTCATACAGGTTCCGGTACATGTTCCCCGTTTAGGCGTCGCTGAAATCACTAGTTATACGTTTCTCCTGCTCTGTGTTCATTCTAATTTGGATGAGGGAATAAAGAATACAATAAGGGAGTTACTGCAAAGTAGTCTTAGGAATCTCTGGAAGAAGCCGCTAATTTCTTCTGGGGAGTTAGTATCAGCGCTTGAGCAACAATATCAACTCAGTAAGCCTCAGAAGGCGGAAATCGAGAACAATTATATTCTCTCAAGCAGGCTTTCACCGATGCTTGCGAACTCTCGAAAAATATTTGGCAATCCTCGCATTGTTAAGCGTTTGCTCAATACAATATGGATGAGGTCCTCGATTGCAGAGAAGAGGGGTATGCCCAATACAATAGATAAAGCACTGATAGCCAAAATCGCATTGTTTGAAAGATGTACTAGTGACAATGCAGCGACCGAACTTTACCGACAAATTAACGAAGCAGAATCGGGTAAACCCAAACTGATCGGGATTTTAGAAGGTCAGGACGATATTGCGAAAGGTGATCTTCCAGACGCATGGGATGATATCGAGTTCATTAGAAGCTGGGTCAGAATGGAACCTAGGCTCGCAGGAGTAGACTTACGAGCAATCGCATATTTAGCTAGAGAAACATTGCCGATACGAATTTCTGCCGAAGGCCTATCCGTTTCATCGGAGAAAGCTGTCAATGCTTTGATGAAAGTAGACAATCTGAGTAGTCCAGCTCTTAAGGCAATTGTAGAGGAACTTCCCTCGGACGAGTCCATCATGGTGATGGAGGTGATTATCGAGGAATTGAGGAAGGTCACTTCTTGGAAAA
>JANNVO010000046.1:0-9011 GCA_031414475.1 Rickettsiales bacterium | reverse complement strand
ATTTTCTTCATCCTCATATATGCTCCATTTTTTTACAAAAAAATCATCTCCCCTTTTAAGAGATGCAGCATATGATTTACTGGCTACTGGCCCATATATTGTTTGAAATTCTGCAAAATTCTCTTTACTAACTCTTAGTTTTTTTATCCAAGGTTTATTATAATCATGATTTTCTCCTAGAGACTTAATATAATTATCTCCCCATAAATTTCGGATAATAGGAACAGACCATTTTATTGCTCCGCCTCTATTTCCCCGCATATCAAATAAAATATAATCTTCTTTTGCTAGATCTTTTTTTAATACAGATAGCATGCCAGTAAAATATACCGATTCTTTACGAGTAGGGAAAAAACTTGGAATTTTTATCCATACACCGTTTGAAACCATTTCTACTTTAAACGACTCGTTAACTTCAGGCTGTCTCAGTTTTTTTATAGCCACAAGAGCATTGCCTGAAAGCTCTGTATATTTCAGTTCAATTGTTACAGGTTTATTATCATGAATAATTGTAACAGTTTTGGGATCTGGTTTAAATCTATTACCATCAATTATAAGAGCATATACACTTGCAGAAACTAACGTTAATTCTGAGTCGTCATTTGCATAAAATGGCTGCAGATAGTCAACATCATACTCTTCTATTTTAATATTATTGATATGCGTAACTCTATCTCCTACACTTACATTTTTCAAATATTCAAGAGCTGGGTGTTTATAGAATATGTAATGCCCGTCACCGTTTTTTGCACTCATAATCCCAGGATACATCTCGGTAGGCAAAGGGATATAGCCTCTAATACTAATGTGAGACTGATCAAAACCATTAACAAAGTATTTCATTACATAATGACAATCGTCTTTATCTCCAATTCCATTAATTAGTTTTAAAGAATATTCATAACCATTTTTATACCACTTGTGAAAATGTTGATCCGTCTTATTAGCATATGGAGCTGAATTTTTTTGAAGTTGTAACCTAACGAAATCAAGATCTTTCTTACACAAATCTTGAAATAACTTCACTTCAGACTTTTCCTTAGCAAGAGCATATTGCAAAGGCAATAAACACATAAGCAATAATGCAGTCAAGAATTTTACTATTTTCATAACGAAGGCAGAATTAAAGTTAGTTATTTTCAGCAACTATTTAGACTTATTAGGAGCAACCCTTATCAATTTGAAATTTTAAAACTTTATAAACCAAATAACAATTAAAAGAATAGTTTTTGAACCAGAATTACTAAAAGCCTAGCAAAAAAAACAAACTACCTATCTCTTCCTTAAAAAATCAGGCACCTCATGCACTGAAGATACTTTATCAGAACCAGAAGGAGGGGTTATTTCAATATGATTATGCAAAGCATTATCACTTGTGGCCTCATTAGAATTTAATGAATTCCACATACGACGTAACAATGACTGTTGGGGTTTAGTAGCGGAGTTATTAAGCAAAGAAGATGTTACTACTACTTTTGCCGGCTGTTGTTCTGTTTTCCAGTCAATTTGCTGACCTATCTGTTCCAGCTTTTGCTGAATATCAGCTTCACTATCATTTATGCTATTATCTTTATATTCATTGTATGTTGGCGGTTGATGATCATCTATGGATGGAGCGCTAGCTAAAGAATATTTATCCTTTGCCACGTGAGCGTCGTCATTCAAATCATCCTTCACTTCTATAAAAGTATCTGTCGTTTTAACGTAATTCATTTCATCATGCTCAATGCCTGTTGCAACAACCGATACACGAATTTTACCCTCAAGCTCTGAATTAAAAGTAGAACCAAATATTATATTAGCGTCAGGATCTCCAACCTCTTCCCTTATACGATTTGCAGCACTATCTACCTCATATAAAGTCATATCCTTTCCACCAGTAATGTTGATCAAAACCCCACGAGCACCAAACATAGAACTTTGATCTAATAAAGGATTTGCAATAGCAGCTTCAGCAGCCTTAATCGCGCGCTCTTCACCGCTTGCTTCGCCAGTTCCCATCATTGCCTTGCCCTTTTCACTCATCACTGTTTCTATGTCTGCAAAGTCAAGGTTAACAAGCCCGGGAGATGTGATTAAATCAGTTACTCCCCTCACACCTGCGTGTAGAACTTCATCGGCCATTTCAAAAGCTTCTTGAAACGTAGTATTTTCGTTTGCAACACGGAATAAGTTTTGGTTAGGAATCACAATTAATGTATCCACATGTTTTTGAAGTTCAGCAAGTCCACCTTCAGCTGCCCTCATTCTCTTTGCACCCTCAAACAAAAATGGCTTCGTGACAACACCAACTGTAAGTATACCGAGCTCTCGAGCAATTTTTGCTACTATAGGTGAGGCTCCAGTACCTGTACCACCACCCATACCACAAGTAATAAACACCATATTACTTCCCTCGAGGTAGGATCGAATCTCGCTTTCACTTTCAAGAGCAGCGTTTTTACCAACATCTGGTGAAGCACCAGCACCAAGACCTTTTGTCGATGATAACCCTAACTGAATTTTGTTTATGCTTTCAGAATTTTTTAAAGCCTGAGCATCAGTATTTGCTACAACAAAATTAGCTCCTTTTAAATTAGCTCTAATCATATTATTAACAGCATTTCCACCTGCTCCACCAACCCCAAAAACTGTTATTGTTGGCTTTAAGATAACGTTTTCTGGTGCTTTAATATCCAATCCCATAAGTTTTTTCCTATACCCTGTACTTATAATAAATTTCTCATGAAATATGATATACGAGAATATTTCAGGCTGCAATTATAATTCTAAATTTTACTCCAAAATTAAGAATTATGAACTCTAAAGGTGAAAATCATTTTTAACTATTATACCATTAGTGTTTTATTAACTTTCTAGATGTAAACTCTCCTCTATAGACAACATAAAAATAACATACAAACAAAGCATAGGATGAAACTTTATATCAAAGCACTATTAGATTATGAAAAAAATAACAACAGCTTTGAGTTGCTTTGTAATTTTATAGCTTTAAAGAGATCTCATTTACTAAGCTTATATTGTGATGGAAAGATCAATTTGCCATCGTTTATTCTGCTAAAACAACTAAAAGAAAACTACAGCGACTTGACACGCTCCGATGAAGAATTAAATTCTCTCTTTGAAAACGCAATAGAGTGCTCAAAGATTTTTTACTCCCAAACATTAAAAATTATCGGTACAGAAAATATTAAATTTGAAAATTTATTCTCCCAGCAAGCTCAGCCAATTGGTCAACAACTTATAAATCTTCTTGTAAATATAAAATTTAGAGTACGATTAATCAGATTTAATAGGAAATCTTCAAAAAAACCTGGAATCCTGCATATTTTACAGAAAATCACAATTCTTATAAACCGATTAAGAACAATGTTTAATGTTATATTGTATAAAGTAAGCTTATTTCAATCAACGAACTATAAATATACTCCCATTATTTACGTTATAAGCGTCCTATTTATTTTATCAATTACTGTGGTTACTGGTCACTATTTCATAAGCAATTTATCTGCGACACAGACCACCGGCCTTAATATTACGTTTGGTATATTAATAGCAATAACTTCTATCTTACTTTATCCTGTTAGGCACTTTGGTAGGACTGATATTAATGGCAAAGATGTCCTAGCTTACAAATATAGAGTCTTCTTTAACAACATGTCCAACAAGAAAATGTACCAGGTATTTGTTCTACAAGATTCAAATATTTCTAGACAGAAAATGAGTCAAAGTATAGACTCTCCCTAGCCCGGGACGACAGTTCCTGCGTAGGGCAAAATAATTTTCTCCAGCGGCTATACATGAACCAAGAAATTTTAAATCAGCGGTCTCAATTAATCCCGCTTATATTCGTTATAATTGGAGTTGGTTTCCTAATTTTACTAGGGAATTGGCAACTAAATCGTCTCAAGGATAAAATCAATTTTATTCAATCAATCGAATATAACATTGCAAACTCTGCAAAACTAATTGATGATGTTAATTCAAAAAACCCTATCTACTCTAAAGTAGCTGTCTCTGGAAAGTTTCTGGCCTATAAAAACATATTCTTATACGGCAGAAGATCTGCTTCACCCGAAAAAGATGGTTATTATTTACTTTCAGCTTTTGAAGCAACAAATGGTAAAATATACCTTGTTTCAAGGGGTTGGGTCCCACAAAGCACAAAGAATAATTTAGGAGAGTTTGAATCAAAACAAATCTTCGATAAATTTGAAGCAATAATTTTGCCTAGCGAAACTAAACAATTCATGATCCCAGAAAATGACAAGAATAATAAAATTTGGTTTACTATAGACCTCAACATGGCTCGCCAAGTTCTAGGAATAACCGAAGATAAATATTATCTCATGCAAATCCAAAGCAACACTTTACCAGAAGGAGGAAAACCTTTGTCACCAGCCCATCTAAGTAAGGTAAGAAATGATCATTTAGAATACGCTATAACTTGGTATAGTTTAGCCGCCTGCTTGCTGGTAATGTTTTTTATCTATAGAAAAAAATTACCTTTATAACACAAATTTATAAGAAAGAGCACTTGCGCAACATGGCAAGGTTATCCTGAACTTAATTTAGGATAACCTCCTTTTACAAGGATGACTCGTTTTCCTATGCCAATGCGTCCAATTGGTCGCTCGCCATGACGTTTTTGTTACCTAATTCAATGCGCTTTACTATAGCCCACAGAGAATGACACTAAAAGAAAGTAAAACTAGTTAAGCATTTCTGAAGAATTCAAAGCTAAAGTTGTAATAATACTTTATTCTGAAGCCTGAATAATTCACTGCACCCATCGGACGCAATCTTAAGCATTTCTAATAATTGCTCAGTGGTAAAATCACTTTCTTCGCCAGTACCTTGAATTTCTATCAAGTTACCTTTCTGATTAAACACAAAATTAGCATCCACTTCTGCCGTGCTATCTTCTGCGTAATCTAGATCCAACACTGCCTTACCTCTGTATATACCACAAGAAATCGCTGCAACCTGCGCAATCAATGGATTGGTCTTGATTATCTTTTTATCCATCATCATCCGAATTGCAAGGTGAAGTGCCACATAACTTCCTGTGATAGCTGCTGTCCTGGTACCTCCATCAGCATTAACTACATCACAATCTATATAAATTTGTCTTTCGCCAAGAGCCTTTAAATCTACTGCAGCTCTCATTGATCTACCTATTAATCTCTGTATCTCTAAAGTCCGCCCCCCTTGCTTACCGTTTGAAGCCTCACGGTTCATCCTCTCTTTTGTTGAACGTGGAAGCATCCCATATTCAGCAGTAACCCAACCATTGCCCCTGCCTTTCAGGAAACGTGGAACTGAGTCATCAACACTAGCTGAACATATTACGTGTGTATTGCCAAATTTTACTATACACGATCCCTCTGCATGCTTGAGAACAGATGGTTCTATAGATATTTCTCTGAGTTGATTAAACTTTCTGCCTGATGGTCTCATAAATATTTATATTTAATCTTGTTATATTTAGTCTTGAATTATGAATATCTCTAACTATATTTAGTTTTGTACATAAGACACATAAAAAACATAAAGATAGATATTTTGACATGGAAAAACAAGAAAAAGAATCTAATCTAGATCAAAACCAGGAAAGAATCACAAAAAATGAGCAAAATCATGAGGTTATTAATGATGAAACTCAAGTTGACCATGCAGCAGAGATACAAACTCTGCAAGAAAAAATTGACCATCTCCAAGATAAACTTCTTCGTCAACTAGCAGAAACTGAAAATATCAGGACACGTTCTGCAAAGTTGATAGAGGAAGCAAAAGATTATGCTATTTTTGGCTTTTCAAGGGACTTAGTTCCAGTAATGGATAATCTATCACGAACATTAGAGCATTTACCAAATAATCTCGACACCGATACTCAAAACGTGGTGGAAGGCATTAAAATGACTAAGAAAGAATTGGCTCATGCATTTAAGAAACATGAATTAGAGCTAATTCGGCCTCACTCGGGAGATAAATTTGACTATCACTCTCATCACGCGATTTCACAGATGATGACAGACGAGCAAGAACCAGGTACTATTGTCACTACTATGCAAGTTGGCTATAAAATTAAAGATAGACTAATCAGGCCGGCTGCCGTTGTGGTGGCCAAGAAGCCTCTTTCTGTTAAAGCAAATTTAGATGAATAAAGAAAATAAACACAAATTACAATGTCGAAATCTAAACATCTCATATTTCTTGGGATGTTTTTTTCTCATTGTATCTGCGCTTCTATTATTTAATAATAACTGTTTTGCTCAAACGCACGAAATTTCTGAAATTTTTATAGAAGCAGCAGGTAACAACAAACATGAAGCAAAAATAAAAGCTCATGAGCAAGGTATGCTACGCTCACTTCTTCTACTGGCAAACAAACTAAATCTGCCAACAGATAATATCAGTCAAATACCATACTACAAATTAAAATCAGTCTTTAAGCCAATACTGGTACAAAACGAGACTAGCTTAGTTGAAAAATATAGTGCAACCGTTACTTATTCTTATGACAAAGAGCAGTTATATCAGTTGATTCTTGAATACGGTGACACCAAAATAAATGATCAGTTTTATGAGTTCGTAGTTATACCAGCTTTTAAACAACGAAAAACGATGAATATATGGGAAGATGACAAAAGATGGAACGATCATTGGTCAAAATCTCGTAAAGTTATGGGCTCTCATAAAATTTTCTATCCAACAAAAAATCTATATTTAACAAAAAAGATAACTCAGGAAAATTTGTTTGACCTAAAACTCGAAGAGTTTGTTAATATATTTCATAATGTCCTTTTTAAAAATGTCATGATAGTTACAGCAGAGTTTTTTACAAATCGAAAAACATCTGAAAGCGTTATGCAGGTAAAAAAATACATTCTACGACCGAATAACCCAAAGCCAGAAATAATTGAAGAAGAGTACAGCTTAAATAGGCTAGAAGACGTTCCTCATACCGTTGATACAATAATCGATAAAATCATTGATGATTATGGTGTAATTCGCGATAACATTCCTGATGCTCAAACTAAGCAAGGAGAAGTACCAGCTGAGGACGAAGAAGTAAAGAAGCCTATTATCATGAACTTTGATATGTTTGATAAAGACGAGTTAAGTCTGGTAATATCAAAGCTTGAAAAAGTAGATGAAATTGAGCATTTTGCAATAGAGCACGATTATAACACAAGATACAAAATACTAATCTATACTTCTGCAGATGAATACCAACTAGCTGAAGGACTTTACTTACATGGCTTAAGTTATAAAATTCATGGGGATTTGTATAATTTAATTGATATCAAGAAGGGGAGTTGATTTACCTAGTAAAATTAACTTTAGCATCATTGACTGATGACGGGTATTAACTAACTCCAACTATGGAAAGATAAATATTAGATTTAGTTATGTCCGGCAAGAAATATAGTCATACCGGTCTTGATCCGGTATCTTCTTATCTACCCTCATGTCGAATTCAGTGGGTTTCGCATGTCTATTAGGCTGAGTACCTTTCCCTATATCTCATGAGATCCTGAAGTAAATTCAGGATGACCGTGCGTATAGCAACCAGTATAAAACCATACTACTCTATCCTTATCCATAGTTCAGTTTAACCATTCTTTTTTGCTATCCAAACAAGATGATGCTCTTGATCGTTTTCTTTCAAAAGAATTTCAAAGCCATATTTTTTAAGATACTGTTCATAAACATTAGGAGCTAGACTGTAAAAATGAAGCTCTTGGTTAAGCATATTACTATCAGCCCATTCATATTCACTATCACCGCTTGTAAACTCAAGTATCCCACCTTGCTTTAACCACTGTGCGAAACGCGCAATCATGTGCTCATGGTCTGATTTGGGAAGATGAAAAAGGCACCACCATTCAACAATGGCATCAACAGTTTCATTGAACGTGGTAGTGCGAACATCGCCATACAAACCTCGCATTTTGGGGCATTTCTTTTTAGCGATATCTAGTAATTCTTGCGACCCATCAATGCCGGTAACATGAAAATTTTTCTTAATTAAATAATCGGCAATAGGGAACCCAGAACCGCAACCAATATCAAGGATGTGTGATTTTCTGGGAATATAATTTATTAAAGCATCTAGGTATTTTTGCTCGGTGTTAAAAGAATCACGCATTTTAGCAAAATCATGTGCAATGTTATCATAAGATTCCCCTTGATTATTCACCGTTTGGCTCCTAAATTTTCTTTCTGATTTTCACCAAAAATATTCACTTCTTATATCAAACTCAGGTTAACTAGGAATCAAACTCTTCAGGATATACACCCCATAAAAACTTACGAGCTACCCAACCTTTATAGGACTTACAAGTAATTTGACACCATTCTTTTTGGCATTTATTTAAACTGCACCTTATTTCTGGTAAAAGCTTAGCAACAGCATTTTCATATTTTCCAGGAGAATTTAGAAGTAAGACAGGATTTTTTGATACCACCACTACAGACCTATTTCCAGCGATAACAGTCGAGTGGACCCAACCACCTTCACCTTTAATATCTCGAATCTTACGCCATTGTCCAAATTCAGCAATAACCTCTACTGGTTCGCTTTTTTTAACAAATACCCATTCGATTGGACAGTCATTTTCAGGCCCAGTTCTTGCATTAACTTCATTGAATTTTATCGTTACAAACCTTGGGACTGGGAAATTATTTGGAACAGCCAGAGAAATATGTACACAAGAAAAACATATTACTATAAATATAATAATATGAAAGAGAAACGGAACTCTAAAACTTGCCTATTTGCCCTGATTTTGGGCATAAATCTTCTGTTTGGCTATCAATCCAATGCCCAAAATTGCTACTTCAGGCTTCTTGACGCTTCGGGTTTGCCTGATTCACCAGGACAGTTGGACGCACTTGAAAATGCTGCCTGCCGTTTGAGGGACAGTTTGCCAGCGATTTACCAAGATTCTTTCAAGGTATTTGACATTGGGCTGTATCTGCTCAACGAAAACATGGTGGGTGGA
>JANNVO010000045.1:0-1547 GCA_031414475.1 Rickettsiales bacterium | reverse complement strand
GGGTTGGCTCCAAGCGCCATCGTCGTTCAACTTGCTGAAGAAGATGTCGTATCCACCAGCGCCGCGATGTCCTTTGCTGGCGAAGTACAACGTGCGGCTGTCACTGTGCATGAAGGGTGCCTTGTCGGCCGCGGTTGTATTGATCGGGGCAGGCAGTCTAACGGCTTCGGTCCAAGCACCCTTTTCGTCCCGGGTGCTGGTGAAAATATCCGTGTTCCCATTCCCGACCGCGTCCTTTTTCGTCAATCGTGCGAAGTAGAGCGTATTCCCATCCGCGCTCAGGCTGGGCTGGCTGTCCCACCCGTCGGTGTTGATGGTCGGGCCGAGATCCTCCAGATCGCTCCATACCCACTCTTGGCCACCGGCATCGAGGTTGAACTTGGTTTCGTAATGGCTGCGGAAAATGTCGCAGTTGCGATAGCCGTCCACATCCGGCGGACCGCACACCGTAACGAACATTTCCTAGTAGTTCACGCTGATCGTCACCCCGCCGTAGCTATCACCCATGTTGAAAGGTTCGGGCAAAGGCACACCACCATCGAAACCATTGGCGCCTGTCATTCCGGGCGAAGTGGAGGATGTCCGCTTGCTCCAGGTGAGTTCTTCCACCTTGCGCGTTACGAGTTCACCCTTTGGCTGAACGCTGCGCACGCGGGTGAAAAAGATGAGTTCGTTATCCGGCGAGAGGTTGGGCAGGTACTCGTCGTTTGGCGTGGATACGCCTGCGACCACTGTAGCCTTGCCCGCAGCAGTGTTCCGGTAGAAGTCGGCCATGAACTCCAGTTCGGGCATCACTTCCTCCACATCCTTGTACTTCTTGTCCTGGTCCTTGCTGAATTTGCTCTGGTCTTCGCTGGGGAAACGCATGAACGCATCGAAGCTCTTCTTAGCCTTTGTCCAATCGCTGTTCGCATAGAATATGCTGCCCATGTAAAAGTCCATGTCGGCATGGTACTCGGGGCATTGGGTCTTCAACTGCTCGAAGTACTTCAAGCTGGCGTCCATGCTGACACCGCTTTCCTTGGCGCGTTTGTAGGCGCTGATCCCCAACTGAAAGAGACATTCCGCGCAGTTGGGGTCGACCTCTTGCGTCGCCTTCAGTTTGCCGTGACGCTCGCCACCATCCTTCGCTTTAACCGCTTCCTCCAACAGCTTCACGATCTTCTTGTCCGTGGGTTTACCACAAGGGTCGTTGACTACTTCCTCGTCTTGGCCGAACGCACTTTGACCGGGACCTCCAACAACGAAGGAGAAGGCAAGCACAGAACGCCACATGAACCACTTCATCGTTTTCCCAGCTTCACATCCCCACATCATTTCACGGTCGTGTTCGTCTCTTCTGCCTTCTTGATGATCTCATCGCCTTGCTTACGTGCGGCAACAACAAGGCCATCAGCCTTCTTGTCGGCCTCGGCCAAGTATTGCAGCTCCTTTTTATCGGCGCCCTTCTTGGCTTCATCGCACACCACCTTGGCGGCGATCTTGGCGAACGGGTTGGTGATCTTCGCCAGTTCAGCATCTGCCGCTTTGTAGGCGTCGTTCTTCAC